>CALDPJ010000151.1 GCA_937911795.1 uncultured Flavobacteriales bacterium
TGGAAATCTATGTGGCCTATAAAGACTACAACTGGATGATGGATTTCACCGAACAGATGATCGAAAAAGTGGCGCTCGAGGTACACGGCACCACCAAAGTCACGGTCGGTAAAAATGAAATTGATTTCAAACGGCCGTACCGACGACTGACCATGCTCGACGCGATTAAGGAATACGCCGGAGTGGATATCAGCGAAATGAATGAAGCCGAAATCCGGTCTGCCTGTAAAAAATTAAATGTGCCAGTGGATGAAACGATGGGCAAAGGAAAACTCATCGACGAGATTTTCGGAGAACTGTGTGAGCCAAAATTGATTCAGCCTACATTCATTACCGATTATCCGATTGAAATGTCGCCGTTGTGCAAGCGCCATAGAAACAATCCTGAATTGACGGAACGTTTTGAATTGATTGTCAACAGCACCGAAATTGCAAATGCCTATTCAGAGTTGAACGATCCGATTGATCAGCGGGAACGGTTTGAAGCCCAGTTAAAATTATCCGAAAAAGGAGACGACGAGGCGATGTTCATCGACCACGATTTTTTGCGCGCCCTCGAATACGGTATGCCTCCCACTTCAGGAATGGGAATTGGTATGGATCGTCTGGTGATGATGATGACCGGGCAAACTTCTATTCAGGAAGTATTGTTCTTTCCGCAGATGCGTCCTGAGAAATTCGAAAAACCATCCGGACCAAATGAACTAAAGGCAATGGGCATCGATGAACCGTGGATTGAACATCTTCAGGCCGCCGGATTCGATTCACCCGAGAAACTAAAGGCCACCAAACCTACCGCCATCCATCAAAAAATGAATGGTTTCAGGAAGAAAAATAAACTGGATATTCCGGCGCTGCAACTGGAAGATGTGGAGCGGTGGTTGGCCGAATAGTTCAGGCTTTGCTTCGGGCGTGTTGAAGAGATTCAACCATTCGAACGTTGGAGTAAAATGCACGGGCGGTAATGGCCAGGCCAAACGACACCAATAAAATTACCGCATCTATTTCACTGAAAGCGCGTCCAAAAAAGCCAACGCTAGCCAGCATAAAGCTATGATAAGACAAACTGTTGATTCGCTTCAAGCGCTTCAGTTCAGACAACGATAATTCGTTCAAATCAGATAAGGTCATGATCTCTCAATTTTTTCTCTCCTTGCTTACGTAACCTGAAGGCAATTGGTTCGACTGCGGCTTTGATTGGTTCGGTTGGTTGCAGCAAAGATTAAAATTACAACATTTGATTACCATTCCCAAGCCCACACCTTTCGTTTCAATGTAAAACCTATAACAGCGCAGACACCGGTTGCTGAAGATTGTTAACTACATTTGTACAAACATATATACTATGCAAACAGGTATACTTCACTTACACTCTTTGTTGCGATGGTTTTTGCTCGCACTGCTCATCTACGTGGTTATTGTTTCCATCATCGGCTGGAAACAGAATAAGGTCTATACAAAAGGTTATAAAAACCTGGTTTTTTACACCGTATTGACCACACATGTGCAGTTGATTCTGGGCTTGCTGCTATATTTTTGGAACGGTTGGGCTGGCAATTGGGCCAGAATCGGAGAGGTAATGAGCGAATCCATTACCCGCTTTTTCACGGTAGAACACACCCTCGGAATGCTTATCTCGGTGGTTTTAATCACTATAGGAAGTGTACGTTCCAAAAAAGTGGCGGAAGATTCGGGCAAGTATAAAGTGGTGGCGCTGATGTTCGGAATAGCACTTTTACTGATTCTTTTATCTATTCCGTGGCCTTTCAGAGAAGTAGGTGCAGGTCGCGGTTGGCTGTAGTAAATGGCGGTTTTTCGTTAAACAAATTACTGGCTACTGGCTTTAATATTTTATGGCAGAAAATATCACCACAGAAAAACAGGTCGAAACAGCGGTGTTGGTGGGCCTGATTACACAAAACCAAACCGAAGAACAATTAAAAGAATACCTCGATGAGCTGGCATTTCTTGCCGAAACCGCAGGAGCGGTAACAGCTGGTAAGTTTGTTCAGCGGCTCGATACGCCGCATCCCAAAACTTTCGTCGGAACGGGAAAACTGCAGGAAATTGTAGAATTTGTGCAGGAGCATGAAATAGACATTGTCATTTTTGACGACGAACTTTCACCATCGCAATTGCGCAATGTGGAACGCGAACTCAATGTAAAAGTGCTCGACCGAAGCAATCTCATTCTCGATATTTTCGCCAACAGAGCCCGCACTGCCCACGCCAAGACTCAGGTTGAACTGGCACAGTACCAATATTTGCTTCCGCGGTTGACAAGAATGTGGACACACCTTGAGCGTCAAAAGGGGGGAATCGGAATGCGAGGACCTGGAGAATCGCAGATAGAAACCGACCGTCGTATTATTCTCGATAAAATTGCGCTGCTCAAAAAGAAGCTTGAAAAGATCGACAAACAAATGGCTACCCAGCGCGGAAACCGTGGCCAGATGGTACGCGTGGCACTGGTGGGTTACACCAACGTGGGCAAATCGACCCTGATGAATATCCTCAGCAAATCGGAAGTGTTTGCCGAAAACAAACTGTTTGCTACGCTCGATACCACGGTGCGGAAAATCGTTCTGCAGAACGTTCCATGCCTTGTGAGTGATACGGTTGGGTTTATCCGAAAATTACCGCACCAGTTGGTGGAATCGTTCAAATCTACGCTCGACGAAGTGCGCGAGGCGGATATTCTACTGCACGTGGTGGACATCTCGCATCCGAATTTCGAGGAGCAGATCAACATTGTCAACCAGACGCTGAATGATATTGGATGTCTGGAGAAGCCGACGATGATGGTATTCAACAAAATTGACGCCTTCCGTTTTGAAGAAAAAGACGAAGACGATCTGACTCCGAAAACACGTGAGAATTATTCGCTCGATGACCTGAAAAAAACCTGGATGGGAAGCGGCGACGAGAAAAATGCGCTGTTTATTTCGGCTGAAAAAAGAACCAATATCAATTTACTCCGGCAGCAGCTTTACGAAATGGTGAAAGACATTCACGCCGTTCGTTTTCCGTATGACAACTTCCTTTACTAGTCAATCATGTCGGGTTTACTGCGTGCGCACCTTGCCTTACTTTTTGTAAACCTTATTTACGGTGTAAATTATATGGTGGCCAAGGGGCTTATGCCCGATCTCATTCCACCGAGTGGTTTTATTCTGTTGCGCGTGGCCGGAGCAACCATTCTTTTCTTTTTGTTGATGCTGGTCACAAAATTTCAGCGCATCGACCGGAAGGATATCGGAAGATTGCTCTTGTGTAGTTTCTTCGGTGTGGCCGCCAATCAATTGATGTTTTTCAACGGACTGAATCTCACCTCTCCCATCAACGCTTCAATTATCATGACAGCAAACCCGGTGTTGGTGCTGGTTTTGGCAAGCATTTTTCTGGGTGACAAGATTTCGGGAATCCGCGTGTTGGGAATAGTCTTCGGAGCCATTGGTGCAGTTTGGCTCATTTTTACCAGTGCCGACGGTTCAGTGATTTCCGGTGATTGGCGCGGAGATGTAATGATATTGATCAATGCAGCTTCGTATGCTGTTTTTCTGGTGATGGTAAAACCGTTGATGCAGAAATACAATGCGGTGACCGTGAGCAGTTGGTTGTTCCTGGCAGGGATTTTCTTTGTGCTTCCATTCGGATGGAGCGAATTCCGGGAAATTAGATGGAGCGATTTTGAAACTGGTGATTACGTTGCGACGGTATTTGTGATCTTCGGTACCACATTTCTGGCGTACCTGCTCAGCATTTATGCCATTCGAATTGTGAGCGCAAACGTGGTGAGCAGCTACACCTATTTTCAACCCATCACGGCGGCTGTTACCGCTTCATTTTTCGCGTGGATTGGCTGGGCGGCCATCGACTATACCGGGGGAATCACCTGGATGAAAGTAGCCAGCGCAGTATTGATTTTTATCGGTGTTTACCTGGTGAGTAAACCGGGTCTGGACAAAGCGCGGGAGCGATCCGGTAAAACTTAATTCATAGGATTATTTCAATTTAGAACCTTTTGTTTGTTGCTTCCTTTAGCCCGCCCCTATTTTCCTATTTTTGCAGAAACGCGCACGCAATGATCAAATCAATGACCGGCTACGGAAGGTCTTCCGCTGAGTTCGGATCAAAAAAAATAACGGCTGAGATTAAATCACTCAACAGCAAAGGGCTGGATGCTTCGATTAAATCGTCGTCGCTATACCGCGAAAGAGAGGCCGAAATCCGGAGCATGGTTTCCGAAAAGCTGGTTCGCGGAAAAATTGATCTGGCTATTTTTTCGGAATCCACCGAGGAAGAAAAACGTACAGAAATCAATGTTACCCTGGGTAAACAATATTACGATCAGCTAAAAACATTGGCCGATGCTATCGGTACCGAGCCGGCAGATTATTTTTCGCTGATTCTGCGCATGCCGGACATCTTCAGCGCTGAAAGGCCCGAACTCACGGATGAAGAATGGGCCGTTGCTCAACAGGTTATCGCAGATGCTATTCAACAGCTCGACGAATTCAGAAATCAGGAAGGAAATTACCTCGAAAAAGATTTGCGGCAGCGTATCGAAACTATAGAACAGCTCAAAGATAAAATTGCAGAACACGCCGGAGACCGCGCGATTCGGGTTCGCGAAAAGCTGGCCGAGGCGCTGAAACAACTCAGCGACCGCGAAATGGACGATGAGAACCGCTTTGAACAGGAGCTTATTTATTATCTCGAAAAACTCGACATCACCGAAGAGCTCGTAAGACTCAAAGGGCATTGCAGTTATTTTACTGAAACGCTGAACGAAGCTCCGGGACAAGGAAAGAAACTGGGTTTTATCTGCCAGGAAATCGGCCGTGAAATCAACACCATCGGGAGCAAGGCAAACCATACGGAGATCCAGCGATTTGTTGTGGAAATGAAAGATGAACTCGAAAAAATCAAGGAGCAGATCCTGAACATCATGTAATGAAAGAAGGAAAGGCCATCATCGTTTCGGCACCATCGGGCGCCGGTAAAACCACGCTCGTACACCACCTGCTCAGCCTTCCGCTGAACCTGGCCTTTTCTGTGTCTGCCTGCAGCCGCAAAAAACGCGACAACGAACAGGAGGGGAAAGATTATTACTTTCTGAGCGTTTCGGAGTTTCGCAAAAAAATCGATGAAGAAGCTTTTGTTGAATGGGAGGAAGTCTACAAAGACCATTTTTATGGTACACTAAAAAGCGAAACCGACCGAATCTGGCAACAGGGAAAGCATGTAATATTCGATGTAGATGTAGTGGGTGGATTGAATCTTAAAAAAGTATTGGGAGATCGAGCACTTTCGATTTTTGTTCAACCGCCATCTGTGGATGTACTCGAACAACGATTGCGTCAACGCAGCTCGGAATCAGAAGAAATGCTGGCCCAACGGGTGCAGAAATCGTGGCAGGAACTGGAACATGCTCCCAATTTTGATGTTGTGATACTGAATGATCAGCTGGATCAGGCCCGCAATGAAATCGAAAAAGTCGTGAGCAAATTTCTGACATCATGAAAATTGGGCTTTATTTCGGGACCTTTAATCCGATTCATGTCGGACATCTGATCATTGCCAATTATATGGTTGACTACACCGATCTCGATCAGGTGTGGTTGGTGGTGACTCCGCAGAACCCGCTCAAATCAAAATCGAGTCTGTTGCAGGATTATCACCGGCTCGCCATGGTTCGGCTGGCCATTGAAAACAACACAAAACTGCATGCAAGCAACATTGAATTTGATCTGCCAAAGCCTTCCTACACGGTACAGACGCTGGCATATCTGCGGGAGGCGCACCCCGAAAAGGAATTCGCATTGATTATGGGCGAGGATAACCTGCGCACATTCTACAAGTGGTACAACAACGAAGAAATCCTGCGCAACCATCATCTCTATGTTTATCCCAGGGCACTCACCGAATCGGAGCGCGAAGAACAGCAACCGCTGAAACCAAATACAGATTTGATGAATCACCCGCACGTAACCGTTTGCGATGCACCGGTAATGAAATTATCTGCGAGCTTCATACGCAAAGCCATCCGACAGAAAAAAGATGTTCGCTATCTGCTGACAGAGCCCGTGCATAAATACGTCGATGAGATGAATTTTTATAAAGATTGATCCAGCTCGGGTAAATGATTTATAAAATTTATATGACTCATAATGTGTAATTTAAAAACCACTTTCAGCATCTGAAATTGTTTTGGCTCAAGCTTTGGTTTTCACTCCAACAGAACTAATAAAAACCAAAGCCATGATAGATTTAAGAAACACCTACCGCGAGTCCAGACAAAAAGCAGTTCACCTGATGCAACAGGGACGCCTCAACGCATACATTGCTCAGCTGGCAAGAATTCAGGAGCTCGAATTGCAAATGATCAATTATTCCCAAACAGTCCGATGACGACAACTGAAACACTACTTATCTGAAAGGCTCTGAATACAATATTCGGAGCCTTTTCTCATTTATTCCCTTCGGAGACCCGTATCTTTGCATTAAATTCTACAAACATTGAGAATTTTCTTTCTCACTTTCTTTTTCCTCAGTGCAGGAGTTTCGGCTCAGATCAATATCAACAATTATTTGTTTCGCAGTAAGCAGGCAATTGTAGAATCCCGCTATACCGAAGCCATTGAATTATTAAATCCGGTGATCAGTGTCCGGCCGGAAATGCACGAACCCTTTTTTCTACGGGCCATTTCAAAATACAACCTCGGCGATTTCAAAGGAGCAGAACGCGATTTCACAGCGGCCATTAATATTAAACCAAATTTTCCGGATGCATTGATGTACCGCGGAATTTGTCGTGAACGAATGCTCAACTTCAGCGATGCACTACATGATTTTGACCGCGCTCTGAAAATCGACCCATTTAACGATAATGTTTTGGTGGCCAAGGCGTTTACCAAAACCATTCAGGAAGATTACACTACGGCCATTGAACTGTGCAACGAAGCAATTTCGATCAATCGCAAAAACGAGCGGGCCTTGTTGTGCCGTGCCTGGTGCAGGTACAAAACTTACGATCTGCAAGGCGCAGTAGATGATTATTCCCGCGCGATAAAAATCAACCCGTTCAACGCAGATTCCTTTACCAAACGCGGAATGGTGTATGCCTTTCAGCTTAAGTACAACGAGTCGCTCGAAGATCTGAACCGCGCGCTCGAAATGGATTCGTTGAACCTGCACACGCTCTATCAACTGGCATTTGTACACAATGAATTGAAAGAACACGATAAAGCGCTGGAGCTTTTCAGTAAAATGATCCGCATTGATCCGGAAACTGCGGTGGCGTACTACGAACGCGGTCAGCTATTGGCCGACATGGATGAAACCAATGCAGCGATTGATGATTATACGATGGTGATCGTGCTCACTGGCGGACATTTGCTGACGTATTTTAACCGCGGAAGCTTATATTATAAAACCGGAAAATATTCTGCCGCAGTTGAAGATCTGACCAAAGCTATTGAATTGTATCCGGGTCTTGCTGAAGCGTATTACAACCGTGCCCTGGCCTACTCACGACTGGGAATGCAGTCGCAGGCCGCAGCAGACGTTGACCGGGCTAAGGTTATTAAATCCGAGCTCTATACCATGGATGCTTCGGAGCAACAGCGCGAAATGAAAAAGATTCAGGACATTGCTCAGTTGAAGGAAGATTTCCAGGGATCAGATGTCAGCCTCGGAAGAATTCAGAACCAGCGCATCAACATCCGTCCGGCCCCCGATTTCTTTATAATTCCCGAGAACTGGATTCCCGATTCACTGAAAAATGAAGCCGTTTATCTGAAGTCAATCGTTGATATTACACCATCAGACCGGGTGTGGCAGTTGTTGAGTCACCACGGCTGGAGACCAGACAATGCCAATGAAAAAAGAGAACAGCTCAACCAGCAACTGGCTGAAAATCCGGATGATCTTTCGCTGTTGATCCGCCAGGGAATATTGTTTCAGCTTATGGAGAATTACGATTTGTCGCTGGAAGTTTATGAAGCGGTATTGCAACAGGAACCACAGAATCCTGTTGCATTGCTGAACCGGGCGTATGTGTTGAATAAAATGCTGGTGTTGTACGAAACCTTCGACCAACCAGCCGGAGGAGGACCACAGCCCGACATAAGCAATGAAGCAGTTCAATCCAATTACGATAAAATTGCAGCCGATTTAAAGTCGCTGCTCAGGGCGCATCCACAGTTTGTTCCTGCCCGGTTTAACCTGGCGAATCTCAACACCGCCATTGGAAAACATAGTGAAGCTGTTCAGGAATATGATGCGATTATAGCGGCAGAGCCCGAATTATCACCGGCGCATTTTAATATGGGCCTTACGTTGTTGTACCTGAATAATAAAGAAGAAGCCTGCGAACATTTGTCAACCTCAGGAGAGTTGGGATATTTGCAGGCCTATCCGGTCATTAAAAGATTTTGTCAGCCATGAAAAACGAAGTTAGAATAGATAAATTCCTGTGGATGGTACGGTTGTTTAAAACCCGTAGCAAAGCAGCAGAAGCGTGTCGAAAAGACCGCATCAAAATCAATGGCCGACCTGTGAAGCCCGCTCAGAACCTGAATCCCGGTGATTCCCTCGAAGTAAAATTCACACCCATCTGGCGAACGTATAAAGTGCTGGAGTTTCCGAAGAGCAGGATTGGAGCTGCATTGGTTTCTGAATATCTTGAAGAAAATACAAGTGCCGAAGAAATCGAAAAATTTAAAGAGTATCAGGAAGCGCAGCGAAGTCAAACGTTGTTTACAGCCCAGGGAGGTAGACCTACCAAAAAAGACAGGCGGAATATTGATCGCTTAAAAGGAGAAAACTCCTGATGATCTGCAATTAATTTCTCAGGAATTAACAGCTACTGGCTGTTCAATCCTCAGGCCTTCAAGTATTGCCTGGAAATGATTAACAAGTACCTGCATGCCGGGCCGGTAATGGGTGTTGTTCGTGATGATGATGTCTGCAGTATCCCGGTACGGGCGCAGAAATTTGTTGTAAGATGGCATTACGTGATTCTGCCATTGGTAACGCACCGTGTCTTCGTTGTATCCCCGCTCCAGTGCATCTCGGAGAATGCGCCGCTTAAGCTTCACTTCTTCGCGGACATCAATATATACCTTCAGGTCGAGCAGGTCGCAGATTTCGGCGTAATAAAAAACAAACAGACCTTCCATGACAATAATCGGGGCAGGCTCTACCCGCACCGTCGCAGCATCATGACCTTCGTTATTGAATCCGTATTCGGTACGTTCAATGGCGTGGCCGGAAATCAGTTTATTCAGATCCGCAGCAAAATCTTCCCGATTAATGGAATCCGGTAAATCAAAGTTGATTTCGCCCTGGTCATCGCATAGCTGAAGCTCTTTGGGGAGATAATAATTGTCCTGGGAAATAACGCTGATGCTTCCTTTAGGAAGTGATTCACAGAGGTCATTGAGAAACGACGTTTTGCCGGATGCACTGCCACCAGCAATTCCAACTATATAGGGATAGTTTGCCATTCCGACGGCAAAGATAATTCTTCAGGTGAGAAAGGGAAATTATCGGACCAATTCCAGTACGCCGGAAAACCTATCATTTTCACAATCTGTATGATAGTCGAGCACATAAAAATATGTACCCTCAGGACATTTCGCACCCGATGGCGTTCTTCCATCCCAACCCTGGGCAGGACGATCAGCATAAAAAATCAGTTGACCGGCCCGGTTGTAGATGTACATTGAATAGTTCGTAAATCTGTTTTCGTTGAACTGCGATCGGAACAAATCATTGGTACCATCGCCATTCGGAGAAAAGACATTTGGCACTTTGATTTCTAAAGGCTGACGTTCAGAATGGTCACAAGGTAATTGCTGAGCCATTGCCGCACTTGAAAATAAGAACAATATGGCGAAGTTGAATCGGAGCATCAATCAAATGTAAAAAGATAATTCAGATGTTATACGCCTATTTTTGAACAAGGGTTTGTCCAAAAAACACCATTTGCATCAGGTTGTTGTCACCGCGTCCAGTATCGATTCAAAAATCACCCTGCCGTCTATGTTGCCCAGTTCTATATTCGCTGCCCGTTCGGGATGGGGCATCATTCCAAAAACATTTTTAGAGCTGTTGCAAATTCCGGCAATATTTCCGACTGATCCATTCGGGTTGGACTCCGGGGTTACTCTGCCATCTTCATTGCAATATCGGAACAATACCTGACCGTTGTTGGTGATGGCGTTTAATTCTTCTTCTGGCAGATAATACCGGCCTTCGCCGTGTGCAATCGGAATTTTCAGCACCCGATCCGGCCCAATGGTTCTGGTGAGCATGGTGTTGGGATTGTCCGCTACCAGATGTATGTTTTTGCAAATGAATTTGTGATTGGAATTGTGGAGCAAAGCGCCGGGTAACAATCCGGCTTCGCACAAAACCTGAAACCCATTGCACACGCCCAATACGTAACCACCTTTTTTACTGAAGGCAATTACCTGTTCCATAATCGGAGAGAAACGCGCAATGGCTCCCGAGCGAAGATAATCTCCGTAAGAAAAACCGCCGGGCAAAACGATAAATTCGCAGCCTTTCAGATCGTGGTCTTTGTGCCACAACCGCTCCACCTGCTGACCCATTATGGTTTCCAGCACATAGATCATGTCCTCGTCACAATTGGAACCCGGGAAAATTACAACTCCAAATTTCATCGCTTTAATTTAATACCCGAGCCGAAAGAATCGGGTGGTTTTAACAGCGGCAAAGGTATGCATTCGGACAATGAATTCATCGTCTCCATTCAATTATGCGCTGCTACTGAACCCAAAGCATCCCATAATTATTGATCAGTGCGGCAATAAGTAATGCATAAAATAATCCCGAAATCATCCAGTTGACGCGTTTATCTGCAACGGCATACACCAGCATCATCGCAATGGGTAAAGCCAACAGTAAAACATTTGATCCGAAATCCGTCAGCATCAGGAAAATGATGTACAAAGCCACTGTGTTCAATCCAAAAATCAACAGAATCATTTTCAGGTTCCTGTCGCGCATAGTGCTGCGGGTAAGCGCCTCCATAAAGCTGGGTGTTGCCACTACCGTCATAAAAAGAAGAATGGCCGCAATTACATATTTAAACCAGTCGAAAATCCCCACCGGAAAAGTTCGTTCAATGGAGTGCCAGCTTTCGTTAAAATGGGCGATTGAATTCCATTCAAACAGAAAATCCAGACCGAAAAAAAGTCCCGCGATGGTGATCATACCAATCAACGGCATCAAAAACTCACGCACATTGAACGGACGCAACACCCGTAAAATGAACCAGCACGCCAACAGAAACAACACT
>CALDPJ010000152.1 GCA_937911795.1 uncultured Flavobacteriales bacterium
GGACTCATTGGCTTGGAGTTTTTGTTTCGTTTAACGATTTTCAGAACGGTTCCGTAATGTCACAACGCAAAAACACATATCGCCTTTCAACGGCCGTCGTGGTGACGGTTCTGACAGAGATCATTCTGGCAGCGTTACTGGCTTTTGGATATTTCGTGTTGATGCAGATGATTCCGGGAATGAAACTCGACCGGCCGGAAATGATGGCTGTTTTTGCCGCAGGCCCTGTTGTATCCTTACTTTTTTTACTGATGTTCTGGTGGAAAAAACGTGCGTTGTCGAAATTCAGTTCGCCGGAAATGTTGAAGCACCTCGCACCGATGCTCTCCACCGGTAAACCGGTTTTTAAATTTGTGTTTTTCCGACTGGCTCTGTTCTTCCTGACCATCGCACTCGTGAATCCGCAGATCGGTTCGAAAATGACCGAGGTAAAACAGGAAGGAATCGACCTGATGATCGCCATTGATGTTTCGAATAGTATGCTTTCTGAGGACATCAAACCAAACCGCCTGGAAAGAGCCCGCCGTGGCGTTGCCCAGTTGATCGACAAATTGTATGGCGACCGGGTTGGGATAATTGTTTTCGCCGGTGATGCCTATGTTCAGTTGCCGATTACCACCGATTTCTCCGCAGCGAGGATGTTTCTCAATACCATTACCACAGATATTGTCCCGGTTCAGGGTACTTCCATCGGAGCGGCCATCAACCGGTCCATGGAATCGTTTGATTTTGATAACGGAGCACAAAAAGCCATCATTGTTATTTCCGATGGAGAAGACCACGAAGCCGCAGCACTGGAAGCAGCCAAAAAAGCAGCAGAAAAAGGCGTAATCATTCACACCATTGGTATGGGTACAGCTCAGGGCGGTCCAATTCCGATATACAACGGTCGCAATCAAACCGGCTATAAAAAAGACAAAGAAGGCAGGACCGTTATAACCCGGCTCGACGAGAAAATGCTTCAGGATCTGGCCACTGCCGGAAACGGACAATTTGTTCGCGCCAGCACCGCACAAATGGGAATCAATGTGTTACTGGAAGAAATCGACTCGATGAATAAGACAGAATTCGGTACCGTATCCTATGCCGAATACGAAGACCGATTTCAGATTTTTCTGATCATTGCTTTGGTACTTTTGTTGATCGAACAGCTCGTGAGTGAACGCCGCAGTAAATGGCGTGAGAAATTCAAACTATTTGAATCATGAAGTGGATCTTTTTGAGCATCGGAATTATTTCGGCCTCCATTGCAATGGCGCAGCAGGAAAAGCGTGCTGCCATCAAAGGCAATGACGCGTACCAGGATCAATCATACGACGAAGCTGTAGAGCAATACGAAAAAGCGCTGGAGATCAATGAAGAGTTCTACGAAAGCGGTTTCAATATGGGAAATGCACTTCACCGCAAAGCCGCGACACTGGCCAAACAGGCGCAGGAATCGCAGGACCAGGAAGAACAGCAACAACTCATTGAACAATCGGGCGTGCTGAATCAACAGGCTGCCAACCGCTATGAAATGATGGCAGAAAAGGCGGAGAACAAAACCGAAAAAGCGAAGGCCTTTCACAACATGGGCAATGCGAAATTAATGGCCGGTGATATAGAAGGTAGTATCGAAAGTTATAAGCAGGCGCTACGGAACAATCCCGATGACGATGAAACGCGCTACAATCTGGCGTATGCCAAAAGGTTGAAAGAGCAGCAGGAACAACAGCAGGAACAAGAACAAGAGCAAGATCAGGAACAAGACCAGGAACAGGACCAGGAGCAGGAACAAGATCAAAACCAGGAGCAACAGGATCAGCAAGAACAGGAGCAGGAGCAAGATCAAAACCAGGAGCAAAACCAGGATTCTGAACAGGATCAACAGGATCAGCAACAGCAGCAACCCGAGCCCAACCAGCTTTCGCACGAAGATGCACAGGAAATGCTCGAAGCCATTCAGAAGGATGAAAATGAGGTGCAGGATAAAATGAGACGCAAACAAATGCGTGCCGTTCAAATTGAAGTAGAACAGGATTGGTAATAGCATGAGAAAGTGGCATACATATTTAATTCTGATTGTACTTCTTACCGGAAGCCAATGGGGCTATGCCCAGGCCGGATTTACGGCAACGGTTGATAAAAATCCGGTGGCGGTGAACGATCGCTTTAAACTCACGCTTTCTGTTACCAATGCAAAGGGAAATATCACTCCCCCCGACCTGAGTGAATTCAACCTTATTTTCGGCCCGGCACAATCCACCAATTACCAGTTCATCAACGGAGAATCCTCCAGCACCATCAGCCTTACCTATACCCTGACACCCCGCAACACAGGAACCTTTACCATTGGTGCGGCCATTGCTGAAACAGATCAGGGAACATTCCGCACCAGGCCCATTCAACTGAAGGTGGTGGAAGGCAGCAGCGCTTCGGCCGGGCAGTCCAATGCACAATCCGGTAGCCGAACGGTTCAGGGCAACGACGACCTCATGGCAGAAATCCGCCTGGACAAGCGAAAGATGTACAAAGGCGAGCAGGTAATCGTCACTTATTATGTCTACTCACGCTATCGCAACATTGACTTTATCGACTATAAATTTCCGGCGACCAACGGGTTTTACAGTCACGATTTCAACGAAGAACAGGCCGGCTGGCAGAACCAGCTCGAAATCATCAACGGAAAGCAATACCGCGTTGCTATTCTGAAACGTGAGATCCTGTTTCCGCAACAACACGGAACGATGAAAATCGAACCGATGGAAATTGAAGCACGCGTCGACTACAGTTTCTTCAACCCCGGGCGGGCTGTTAAAATAAAAAGCAATGTTGCCGAAGTAGAAGTTTTGCCGCTTCCCCCCGCCCCTTCCGGATTCAAAGGCGATGTTGGTTCCTTTAATTTCGAGGTAAAAGTCGATCGCAATAAGGTGGCTGCGAACGATGCCATCACATTGACCGCAAAAATTTCAGGACGCGGAAACCTGAAGCTCGTAAATGCTCCGCAAATCAACTTTCCTAAGGATTTTGAAGTGTACGATCCCAAAGTCACCAATCGGTTTTCGACAACCGGCGGCGGACTCAGCGGAACCCGCGAATTTGAATATCTCATCATCCCGCGTCATGCCGGAAATTATTCGATTGAACCCATTGTTTTCACTTTCTTCGACGTCAACACCGACAGTTACAAGACCATAAAATCTGATCCCATTGAATTGGAGGTTGAACGCGCTGAGGGTGGTGTTGCCGGTGGCGGCTATACCGGCTCGGCAAAAGAAGATGTGGTGATTCTGGATCAGGATATCCGATACATCAAACCAGCCGAACCACTGCGGCAAAAATCCGGATACTTTTTTCAGAGCACTCCGTTTTTCATATTGCTCTTCCTGGGACCGGTTTTCGTATTGATCTTCTACATCGCCCGCCGAAAATACATTCAGGAACAACAGGACATCGTTTCCGTTCGCCGCCGCCGTGCCGGCAAAATGGCCAGAAAATTACTGTCGGATGCGCAAAAGAAACTCCGCGCCAACAACCGCGAAGGCTTTTATGATGCGGTATTCAAAGCCATGTACGGATATCTGGGTGGAAAGCTGAACATTGACGCTGCGGAGCTGAACCGGAATGAAATCCGCTCGGGACTCGAAAACCGATCGGTAGATACAGCAACCATCGATGAACTGATGGAACTGCTCTCGCGTTGCGAAATGGCACGTTTTGCGCCCTCCGGCGAGTTGCAACCGCAGGAAGATTACGAGGCTGCCGCAAAAATTATTGACGAACTTCAAAAAAAGATACAGCGATGAAAGTTCGGTTGATATTACTGTTTTCATTGTTATGGACATTCGGTGCTGCTGCAAAAGATGCGGATGTGGCCGAAAAATTTCAACAGGCCAATGAAGCATACGAAGCCGGAAATTTTGCATCGGCCATAGAGCAATACGAAGCGCTTACCACCGAAGGTCAGTCAACCGCGCTGTACTACAACCTCGGAAACGCCTATTTCAAAACCAACGAAGTAGCCAAAGCAATTCTGAACTACGAACGGGCCCTGAAGCTCGATCCCGCTGATCCGGACATTCAGTACAACCTGAAACTTTCGAACGATCGCATCAAAGACAATATTGAAAGACTGCCGGAGCTGAATATTTCGCGGTGGTGGAATACCTTCACGCTGAGTTACGGTGTGGACACGTGGGGCTGGTTTGCCATCGCAACTATGGCCGTTGCAGCACTGCTCTTTATGATTTTCCTGTTGTCACAGATCCGCGGGCTGCGCATTTTCGCTTTCTACACCGCCCTATTGCTGGTGCTTTTCTCCGGATTCGGGTATTACCAGGCATCCCAGGCCCGAACCATGATTGAAGCCAATACCGAGGCAATTGTTTTATCGCCGAGAGTGGATGTAAAAGGAGCCCCTTCGAACTCGGGCATCAATGTATTTGTGATACATGCCGGAACCAAGGTTCAGGTAATGGGCGAACGCGATGGCTGGGTGAATATCCGCATCGCCAGTGGCAACGAGGGCTGGATTCCTCAAACCGATTGCGCAGTCATCTGATGGGAATTTCGCTGCCTCCTGATTTCCGGGATTTGATGCAACATCAGATCGGAAATTGGGCAGCCTTCGAAGCAGCACATCAACAACCCCCACCCACCAGCATCCGGATCAATCCGGCAAAGTGGCCGGCCATCCCCGACCTGAATCGCGTTCCGTGGTGCCAAAATGGTTTTTATCTTCCGGAAAGACCGCGATTTTCGATGGATCCTCTTTTTCACGCCGGAGTATATTATCCGCAGGAAGCCGGCTCGATGTTGCTGGATTTTGCACTGCGGCAATTACCGGTGAAGCGCGAAGGTCTGCGTGTGCTGGATCTTTGTGCCGCTCCCGGAGGTAAGTCAACCATCGTGCTCGATTGGCTCGATGGCGATGGATTCCTCGTCAGCAACGAAGTCATTCCGAAACGGGCCCGCGTACTGCAGGAAAATTTGGACAAGTGGGGCCGCTGCAACCGATTGGTGAGCAACAGCGATCCCGCACAATTTGCAAAGCTCGGTCCGGTGTTCGATGTGGTGGTGATTGATGCTCCCTGCTCCGGCGAAGGAATGTTTCGCAAAGAACCCGACGCGCTGTCGATGTGGAATCCGGAGGTTGTGGAAAAATGCAGCCAGCGCCAGTGTGGCATCACCGGACATGCATTGCAATGCCTGAAACCCGGCGGATTTCTGATTTATTCTACGTGCACCTACAACCGACGCGAGAATGAAGAAGTGATTCAGTCCATCATTGAAAAAACCGGTGCTGAAGTATTGAAGCTGGATATCCCGGCAGAATGGAATGTGGAAACTTCAGAAACAGGAACTTCATTCGGATATCGATGTTTTCCGCACCGTACCCAAAGCGAGGGCTTTTTCATCAGCGTGCTACAGGTTCCGGAAAATCATTCAGAACCCGCTTTCAGGCGAAAAGAAAAAAAGAAAATTCAGCCTTCGGCAGAACTGAACAGCGTTTTGAAAGGCTGGTTAAAAAATGCTGAACGCTTTGCCGCGGTCGAACATCATGGCGAAACATTTTTTATGCCGGAAGCAACGTTTGATTTTGCTCAGCACCTGTCGAAGAACATTCACGTACTCAGCATTGGTCAACAGGCTGGACGAGTAATTCGCAACGAGCTCATCCCCGGTGGACCGCTGGCTCTGAGTTCCGATCTCCATGCGGACGTTCTCAACACCATAGTCATGACTGCCGAAAATGCGATTGCCTACCTGAGCAAATCTACCTTTCAGGTGACCGGTCACTCCGATGGATTGGTACTTTGCACCCATCGCGATATACCCTGCGGATGGGCGAAGATCATCTCGGGAAAACTGAAAAATCAGTGGCCGAAGGAATGGCGGATTCTTCATCCTCAAAATGCTGTATCTGTGGTGCTTTAGCCTTTTTACAGCTTTTTACTACCTTCGTGGCGCAATTAAAACCCTCTCTTTATGAAATTTCCCGTCACGTTATTACTCATTCCTGCTCTTCTTTTTGGAAACCAGCTCCTGGCTCAAAGGGTGCAATTTATTACCAATCCCGACAAAGCATGGGTGATTATGGAAGGTACTTCGGTAGTTTCCCGAACCAGCTCCAACAAAAAACTCAGTGACGGAGGGGTGCTCATTTATAAAGAGAGTCATCACCCCGTTTATCTGAAAAATGATGAAATAGATTCTCGGGTATCGCTCGATCTGGTTCCTGTGGTCGATTTAATCGGTGATCAGAAAACGAAGAACTTAGATTTTTCGAAGCTGGTGCTCAACATCCCGCACTCGAAGGAGATTGGCAGCGTAGGAGCTTCTCAGCGAAAAATTCTGTTTACGTCGTATGTGCAGCGGTCGTTTGAATCCAATCTCGAACTCTGGGTAGAGATGATTGAAAGGGAACTCAGCGAACGCAATGTGGGAGTACACGTTGAAAGTGTTGATTTATTCAGCGGACATTCCACGAAAAGAACCGAAGATTTTTTGCTCGGTGCTGAGGTCGTCAACGTATGGATCTCAACCACTGTCGGAATGTCGTATGCTTTTGTTGAGCTGAAGTGGTCGTTGTTTGACAAGCGCAAGCGCGAAGTTGTGCTGGATGTTACCACTTTCGGATTCGGAGAAGGTATCGAAGGAAAACGCACGCATCTGGATGATGCTTTCATTACGGCCACCACGCACCTCACGGCGGACGAAGAGTTTGTGAGTGCCATTATGGGTGGAGAAACCGGAGGCGAAACTGCCGATGAACCGGATTTCATTCCTGTACTGAAATTGAACGAACTGGACATTGATATGGGATCCAACCTGATTAAAAGATGCATTGCCTCTACGGTGACGCTGATCACGAATGACGGGCACGGCAGCGGAGTAATCATCAGTGATGAGGGACTGATCCTGACCAACCATCACGTGGTCGATCAATCAGATGAAGTTCGGGTTGTGTTTTCGTCCGGCATGGAACTGGAGGGCACGGTAATCCGCAGCGATGAATATTACGATGTTGCGCTGGTGAAAATCAACACCGGGAAAGGATACCGGGCGCTGCCCCTGGCCTTATCGGGCGATGCACCTGCCTACGAAGTGGGTGATGATGTGATGGCCATTGGTACTCCGGAGTTTCTGGATCTGGGACAAACCGTATCACGGGGAATAGTGAGTGGTAACCGGATGGCTGAGGATCGGCAGTTTATTCAGACCGATGTGAGCATCAACCCGGGCAATAGCGGTGGGCCGCTGATCAACAGCAAAGGCGAAGTTATTGGGCTGGTGACGCTGAAGAAATTTGATTCTACGGGTATTGGATTTGCCGTGCCGGTAGACCAGGCGGTGAAGGTGTTGAATATTCGGTACGAGTAGGGATTTTCGCGAATTGCACGAAGGGGAATTGCCACGAATTGCGCGAATTTCCACGAATTGGATTTTTTTGGATTGGATGTATTTTCGCGAGGTGGTTGCGATGCGAGCTGAAAATCAAGGATTGACAACAAGGTGCGGAATAAAGTGAAAAATCTGTTTTAAAACTTTTGTGTGAATGAACGAAACGGCTATATTTGCACACCCAATTCAGGGCGCTTAGCTCAGCTGGTTCAGAGCACCTGCCTTACAAGCAGGGGGTCACTGGTTCGAACCCAGTAGTGCCCACTGAAATTGACAAAACCCGGTTCCGGAAAAGGAATCGGGTTTTTTGTTCTCACGGATTTTCACCGCACTCTCTCGTAGTGTTTGATTGAAATGTAAATATTCCAGCTGTTTAGCCAAGACATCCACATTCCAAACACTTAAAGCATTGCTATTCCAACCGGGACGATGCTGAAACGCGCGTTTTTGGTAATCTCAGAACCTACCTCCCACGGCGACAGGGTAAATGTATAGCGGCAAAGCAGATACACGCAAAACTCCTGTCCCCTGCCCTTCGAATATATGAAATGACAATGGGAGCTAATGAATTGGCGAAAAGGAGTATATTGGTGGGTGCAAAAAATACAGCAATAGTTGTTAACCCGGAAAAGTAAGTTGGTTAAGAGCTATTTAGTTGCTGATATAACCAGTTGCCACCAATTGAAAAAAAATGAAACGAATAACACTCGTAATACTGTTTCTAGGATTGTCTCTAATTACAATTGGACAAACTATTAAAGATAAACAGTCGGTAATTCAAATGAGTATTGACCTTGAAAAACTACAAAAGCATTTCAATGCGAACA
>CALDPJ010000153.1 GCA_937911795.1 uncultured Flavobacteriales bacterium
CAGCTTGAATGTCTTCGTTTTCCAGTTGATACTGATAGTTACTTCCGCCCCTCGAATTTCGTCTGAACCGGCCTGAACTATAATCCTGAAACTCATATTCAGCACTCAGTATTGCTCTCGGGCCAAACACAGCGGCTATACCACCTGTGAATTTCCAAGGTGTTCTGAAATTGTACCTGTTGTTGCCATCCGGACTCACCGATACATTGTTTGCCGAACCACCTGTCGTGTCCGCGTAGGTTTGATAAGAACCAGCCAAATCAGCATCAACAATAGTAGAGAAATATTCGTTGTTGACGTAAAAATGTGGGGTTTGCACAGATGCACCTATCCGGAACATATCCGTAAGTCTGAAGATAAGACCACCAGAAACACTGTAGCTGGTCCCCCTGATTTCGAGATCAGAACCATAGTGGTATCTTTCAATGTGCTCCTGGTCTTCGGGAGTCTCAGTGTAATCCAGTTGGCGGCTAAGTACCAGCGATCCCACTTTTAATCCAAATCCCATGTACAACCGATCCTGGTAATTGGTTCCTAATGTTAGCTGAAATTCCGAAGTCCGCCCGGCTTCTTCAATATTTAAATCCTGATGAACTGAATTGCTTGAATCAATATATGTGTAGTATTCATTCTCCGTTTCTTTTACAAGATCTATTACATATGAATTAAACGCAGGATCGACGTCGAAGAGAAAATCATTCCCTGGCTGCAGATAATCATATCCATATTGATTAGCCACGCCGACCAAGTATTGCGCAAAACTGTGTTCATTCTGTGTCCCGGAATAGCTGATTCTTCGGTTATAATCACTGGTTCTGGTGTAGGTGATGCCGAAGTTCAGCATTCGCCAGTCGGGATGATCGAGAACAGAAGAAAAAACAATACCCATATTATTCACATTCACCTTCCCGAATTGGGCATTGCTTTTCGTGTCGTAGTATGTCGAATTAATTCCGGTATGCCCGACTCCTAAAGTGAAACCCAGTTCATTTTTGGTAAACACTCCGGTAGATGCGGGATTTATATGGATGGCTCCGAGCTCCCCGCCAAGTGCAGTAAATGCTCCGCCCATTGCATTAAATCGCGCTGAACCATGAACATTCTGTTGACTGAACCGCAAGGCATCGTCGAGTCCCTGCCCTTTGAGCATGCCGGCACAGGCCACTAAACCAGCCAATATGAAAAATCTGAGTCGTGCCATTATTATCTGAATCCGCCGCGGTTTCCACTACTACGACTACCGCCTGAACGACTTGGAGGTGGTGAGCTCGGTGCTGTTCTGGAAGGCGTGCTGGGTGGAGAAAAATTACGTGAAGGTTGAGAAGGTCTCGTGGCCGGTGGTGTGTTATTTCGGCTTGGAGGAGTATATCCTCTGCTCGGCGTAGTTCCTCTGTTATTGTTCAGGTCGGGAGTTCTTGATCCATTGTTCCAGCGAATGGCAGGTTGCCGCTCATTTCGACTGTTATCAGGTCGGGTTGCCGGATCACGTAGATCGGGATTGGCAGGCCTTCGGTTGTTATCAAACCGGTCAGGCCGTTCTATTCCTATTCCCCCACGAGACGGGGTTACTCCTTCTCTCGAAGGTTGTACTTCCTCTCGGGTTGGGCGGCGTACTCCCTCCCGTGATGGTTGGACTCCACCCCGGGACTGGTCAACTCTTGATGGACTTCGGTCCGCTTCTGTCATTCGGCCTCGAGGGGAAATCCCGCTACCACCTACGCTGGAATTGAAACTTCCTCCGCTGAAACCGGTTCGTGGACCTGTGTAGGTGTTACTAATATTTGATTCACCACCATAATTATTCCAGTTGTTTGAATTTATCCCGTGATAATATCCATTGTGGTATCCCATGGCGTATCCGCTGCCATATCCAATGCCGTAAGGGCCATAAGGAGACCACATATTCCAGGTGTACCATGAATTCCAGCGGTTATACGCATAAGGTCGACACCACGGATTCCAGGGATCATAATACCCCCACCACGGATCCATATAGCCATACCCTACGCTTACACCAAGTCCGCCACCATAGTAATAGGGGCTGTGAAAACTCGAATAACCGAGGCGCATCGTAATCGGCACATGTGAAGTGTAGGAAGAATAAGCCGTTGGAGAATTGTACCGCTGGTTGTTGTAGGCGCGGCCACTTTCTGACGGAAGACTTTTAGCTTCGGGAACATAATCATCACCCGACGCCATTGCTTCTTCTTCAGAGCCGTAATACTCGGCTCCGGAAGCATTCGGATCTTCATCTACAAAATAATAAGCATCCTCTGGATCAGCGGGAGAAGATTTTTTGTTGTCACTGCGTGCGTAAATTCCGTCATCGTCATATTGTGCAAGCTCACTCTGATTGGAACAGGCGACTGACAGCAGGAAAACCGAGATATAAATTCCAAATTGCTTCATAACTTCATCGTTTTTATTCACCTTTGGCTTCTGATCTTTCAACGAAAATTAGGCTGAAAAGTACATGTGTCCACGAGTGAAATAGTTTCTTACACTTGTGCTAAAACTACAAATTCTATACCACACTATTCAATATGAGTAAAGAAATTACCTCCCGGGCAGAAGATTATTCGAAATGGTACAACGACCTTGTTGTGAAAGCCGATATGGCCGAGCATTCTGATGTGCGTGGCTGCATGATTATTAAACCACACGGTTATGCTATCTGGGAAAAAATGCAGCGTGCGCTGGATGATAAATTCAAAGAAACCGGCCACGTTAATGCCTATTTCCCTTTGCTGATTCCCAAGTCATATCTGAGTAAAGAAGCTTCGCACGTAGAGGGTTTTGCAAAGGAATGTGCCGTTGTAACACACTATCGTTTGAAAACCAGTGAGGATGGTAAAGGCGTTGTTGTCGATCCTGATTCAAAACTGGAGGAAGAGCTGATTATTCGTCCTACTTCCGAAACCATTATCTGGAATTCCTACCGCAATTGGATTCAATCATACAGAGATTTGCCGATTCTGATCAATCAATGGGCTAATGTCATGCGGTGGGAAATGCGTACGCGATTGTTTCTGCGCACTGCAGAGTTTTTGTGGCAGGAAGGTCACACGGCCCATGCCACCGAACAAGAAGCGCGCGATGAGGCATCTCAAATGCTGGAGGTTTATGCAGAGTTTGCCGAAAAATGGATGGCCATGCCTGTAATAAAAGGACGAAAATCTGAAAGTGAGCGATTTGCCGGAGCCGTTGATACGTTGTGTATCGAAGCGCTGATGCAGGATGGAAAAGCACTACAGGCCGGAACATCGCACTTTCTGGGTCAGAATTTTGCCAAAGCTTTCGATGTTAAATATGTGGATCAGCAAGGTAAGTCTGAGTTTGTATGGGCAACTTCCTGGGGAGTATCCACCAGATTGATGGGTGCTTTAATAATGACACATTCTGATGATCAGGGGTTGGTGTTGCCGCCGAAACTTGCGCCGGTGCAGGTCGTGGTAGTACCTATCTATAAGAGTGATGAGCAGCGATTGGCCATCGTCGAAGCTGCTAAACCTTTTATCGATGCGTTAAAGGCAAAAGGGCTTTTTGTGAAACTCGACGATGACGATAAAAGAAAACCGGGTTGGAAATTTGCTGAATACGAACTCAAGGGAGTTCCGGTCAGAATTGCTATCGGCCCCCGTGACCTTGAAAATGGAACGGTTGAAGTTGCGCGCCGCGATACCAGAACAAAAGAAACCATTCCGATGGATAAGCTGGTGAACCACGTGAGTGAATTAATGGAAATCATTCAGCAGAGCCTGTATGACCGGGCGTTGGAACATCAGAAGGCCAATACTTTCGAGGTAGATGACTACGCCTCTTTTAAAGAAATTATCAACGGAAGTGGTGGATTTGTTTGGGCCCATTGGGACGGAACATCTGAGACCGAAGAAAAGATTAAACAGGAAACAAAAGCAACCATCCGGTGTATTCCGCTGGATGAACAACCGGAACCGGGTGTGTGTATGTACTCCGGAAAACCATCCACTCAACGGGTGCTTTTCGCTAAAGCTTATTAAATATGGAGAAACAGACGCACAAAAAAATCGTTGCCACACTGAAGGGGAAATCCTGTCTGAAGCAGGATGTTTACAGCCTTACGAAAGATATTTTTGCCGGCTTAAAAACCCGATTGAAGATGTATTGCGAATTGCTCGACAACGAATTGTGCCCGATAGACGAGCGCGTGCGGATTGAATATAAAGAACAGGGCGATTATGTTTGTGAAGCAACCATTGCCGGCGATTTACTGGTTTTTGTGATGCATACGAATATCAGCCAGTTTGACGGAGACCATCCGGTGTGGAATACCTCTTATATGAAAGAGGATGAAAACCGCGGGTATTGCGGTACGATTCACATCTATAACTTTCTTGCAGATTCTTTCCGACACAATCGTGCGAGCGATGTAGGATATCTTATTGGTAGAGTCTTTGTCAATAAAGATCAGCATTTTTTTGTGCAGGGTAAGCGGCCAATGAGTTTAATGTTCAACGATTTTGTAAATGATGTGTTGTCGGAGCAACGAATTCAGGACGTAATTGAAGAAGCCATTTTGTACACGCTCGACTTCGATTTATACAGTCCGCCGTATCATGAGGTGCAGCAGGTAACTGTTCATGAAATGAAATTAATCAACCAAAGTACATTCTTTAAAACCGGAAAAAGAGTAGGATACAAGTTTCAGTCGGACATCGAAGACCTGGATGAGTAATTTTCAGTAGGATTTTTTGGTTGAAGGTGATTTTTCAATTACATTTGCGCTCGCTTTCGTAAAACAAAGCAAAGATGGCCCGTTCGTCTAGGGGTTAGGACGCCAGGTTTTCATCCTGGTAACAGGGGTT
>CALDPJ010000154.1 GCA_937911795.1 uncultured Flavobacteriales bacterium
AAAGCCTCCGCCACCGGCAGCGCCGCCTACACCGGCATGTCCGTATTGGTCGTACCGCGCACGTTTATCGGAGTTGCTCAGAATTTCGTATGCCTCAGCCGCTTCTTTGAATTGCTTTTCTGCGTTCGGGTCGTCCGGATTTTTATCCGGGTGATATTTGAGCGCAAGTTTCCTGTACGCCTTCTTGATATCGCTTCCCGAGGCTTTTCTGTCTACGCCGAGTATCTCGTAATAATCTCTTTTCGCCATGGTTTGTTTATTGTCCTACTACTACTTTGCTGAATCTTAGCACCTGGTCGTTGAGGTAATATCCTTTTTCAACCACATCCACCACTTTGCCTTTCAGATCTTCTGACGGAGCGGGGATATTGGTAATCGCCTCGTGCAGATCGGTGTCGAAAGGGGTTCCTTTAGCATCGATTTCCTTCAGGCCGGATTTCTCGAGGATGCCTTTCAGTTTGTTGTAAATCAAAGAAAAACCAACTTTCAATGTTTCGGGGTCTTCAATTCCCTGATTGGATTCTATGGCCCTGTCGAAGTCGTCGAGCACGGGCAACACGGCTTTTATCGTGTCGCCACCGGCGTTGCGCTGCATTTCAATCTGCTGTTTTGCAGTTCTGCGGCGGTAGTTGTCAAATTCGGCATACAAGCGCAGGAATTTGTCGTTCATGGCAGCCAGTTGCTGCTCGAGTTCTTCTTCACGGCTCGGCTGCTCAACTTCTTCCGCAGCGACTTCGGTTTCTGAAGTCACCTCCGCATCCTTTTTGATATCAGGGTTTTCTACTTCTTCTGCAACGGATTTTTTCTTCTTTTTATCAGACATTTTCCTTGATTTAAAATAACGCATGATCGCAGTGACCAAATAGTTTGCCAGCGCAAAGATGCGGACAAATTGTCACTTGCAAAAAATCACGGGATGTCTGCGGATAATCTCCTGAAACAGAAAATCAATCCGTCAATTAAAACTGGTGATTGATTCCGATACTAAAAGTTCTTCCGGGGCTGAAACTCGTGAAAGGCTGATCTTCGGTGCCATGGGATTTGTAATGTGTTTCCAGCTTGTCGTTGAGGATGTTCGAAACTCTGAAATCAACAGAGGTGCGTTGCGCTTTGCCCAGCTTTTTGTTGAAGCCGAAATTCAGACTGTGAAAAGGCTCGTGATAAATATCGGGAAACAATCCGGCACCAACGATGAATAAGGTCGGACCTTTTACGTTGTAGAAAATTCCGGTCTCGATTCCGATGTCGGCATGGCTGTAGCTCAATCCGCCGTTAATGACATAAGGTGCCTGTCCGGCCATTTGCCGTCTGTCCTCGATGTTTTCTCCCGTTTTCTCGTAGGTTTTCCGCGAATTGAATTCAACATCGGTCATTGCGATTTGCGATTCAACATACGTAAAGTTTCCGTTAAGATTAAAATTGCGGAGTGCCGGTGAAATAAATTCCAGGTCTTTTCGGAATTCTACCTCAATTCCCACCAACATACCATCTCCCACATTCCGCGGCTGGTATTCGGTGCTGGTTTGCTGCTCCGGAATTCGCACGAGTTCTATCGGGTCGTCAAACGCTTTGTAGAACGCGCTCACCGAGAATATCTGGCCGCGATTCAAAAACAGTTCCCATCTCAGGTCGATGTTGTTGACGCGTGTTTCGGTGAGGCTTCCGTTCCACGCGGCATATTCGAACAGGCTTCCGTTAAAAATACGGTTGGTGATGGGGTCGATGATCTGGGCGTAAGAAAGCTCTTTGAATGAGGGTCGTGCGATGGTTCTGGAATACGAAGCCCGTATATTCTGATCTTCTGTGAGGCTGTATATCAGGTTCACCGAAGGGAAGAAATCCAGCGATTCCAGTACTTTTTCATTCACCAGGTTGTTGCCGTTTTCGATGTCGCCGTTCGCGAAAGATTGATCCCGACCTGTGTGTCGTTGTACGAAATATTCGGCCCGAATGCCAAGAATGGTTTTAAGATTCGGGAGCAAGAACATTTCATTCGAAACATACAATGCGCTGTTGTTGACATTGGATTGGTATTCATTGGGGTTCGGATCATTGTTTCCCGATTGATAGTAGATGTTGTTGGTATTTGCCGGAAAAATATTTTCGGGATTCAACACGGCATTGGGATCGGGGTTGGGCCAATCCTGGTTTCCGAAAAACTGCATATCGAACGACAGGATTTCATAGTCTCGCTGTTTGTACGTGTGGCTTCCTCCGAATTTGAATCTGGCCTCTTTGGCGAGCATCTTATAGTTTTTGGTGATGTCGATTTTTCCGGTAGCGTTGATTTCACTCAACGATCGCCATATACGGGAGGGATTTCCACCTGCTCCGGCAAAGAAAGCGGTGTCAACAGCAGTTTGCGTAAAAGCTGTTTTACGGATGTCGGGATCATTTGAGCTGCTTAAAGTTGGCGAAAGCCTCCAGTCTATTTCCCATCCTGAGTTTTTGAGTGAATGCGTTCCGTTGAGCAGAATGTTTGTCAATCCGCGCTGGTTGTACTCCAGGTTGTCTGACGTGGCGATGTATCCCGATTGTCCGACGGCTTCACCGTTGTTGTCGATTCTGAATTTACCGGCCCGGCTTTCGCCGTTTTGAAGGTGCATGAGTGTCAATCGTATTTTGGAGAATTGGCCTTTGTAGGCCAGCCCCCCCAGCGCTCCAATCAGAATATTCCGCTCGCCGAGTTCCCCCGTTTGCATATTGGCCTGCTGCATCTCTTCAATTTCGGGATGGATGGAGCGTTGGAATTCTCCGTAAACCATGTCATCATAATACTTGTAGTCGGTTTTGTACGACAACGAGAAAATGTATCCAAGTTTTGGATCTGAATTCAGGTAGCTGTCGGTGCTGTCTTTTTTCTTTTTGAGCTCTATTTGATTGCCCAATGTGAAACTGGCGCTGTAATCCACCAGACTGGTTTGTCGTGTGGCACCGAGTTCAGGGTTAAAGCTCCCAACAAAATCATTCACCGTTTCTGAAGAAGCTCCGCTCACCGGCGTGGGTATGTTATTTTGTTGTGCACGCGCCGGTAATTCGCGGGTTCCATCGTCGAAACCGAGAAAGTCGGTATTTCCTCCCTGATACGTCAGGTAGTTTGGGTTGAGATGGATGTCGGGGTTGAAGGAGGTGCCGATGGAAACGTTCAGTATTTTCCCCGATGGAAAATCCTTGGTTTCTATATTCAGAATTCCTCCGGTGAAATCTGCCGGCAAATCGGCAGTGAAGTTTTTGCTGATCATCATGTTGTCGATCAGGTTGGTTGGGAAAATATCCATTTGCAAACTGTTCCTGTCCGGATCCAGACCCGGAATATCTACTCCGTTGAGGGTGGTTTTTGTGTAGCGATCGCCAAGGCCCCGAACGTAAATGTATTTTCCGCCTTCAATTGAAACGCCGGTAACTCTTTTGGCTGCTTCTACGGCTGTGGCATCGCCGGTTTGTTGCATTTTACTGGCAGAGATACCGTCCATCATGGCGGCAGATTTTTTCTTCATGCTCAACAAAGCAACTTCGGACGATCGCACGGCTTCGGCCGTAATTACCACCTCTGCCAATTCCATGTTGCTGGCTTTCATGCGAATGTTTTCGAGCAGGGTAACTTCGCCTTCCTGTACTTCAACACCGGTAATGGTCATGGTTTGGTAGGTGACATAGGAGACCTGAAGATCGTAAGTTCCCGGCTCGATGTTCAGGGTAAATTGTCCGTCCAGATCGGTAACGGTTCCTTTTAATGCGCTGTGGATGTAGATATTTACACCGATGAGCGTTTGCCCGTCGCCGTCGTCGATGACCGAGCCGCGAATGGTCCCGGTTTGTGCGTTGACAATCGATACAGAAAAGGCGAGAAGAATACAAAACAGGTGTTTCATTGATGTTGTGATGAGGGTTTTGAAACAAGAAAGACCCACCGGATATTTGAAATCCGGTGAGCCTGAAAATGTGGGTTTTATTTGTTTTCTAATTAAGCAGTCCAATAGGGATATGAAAAGACATTACAAACCTGATAAGGCACCTGCTGCTGAAGCCCATGTCCAACCGAAGCCGGAGATGTCAGCCTGTGGAGTATTTCCGGTTGATATGCCACCGGGAATGGTTCCATCCACGTGCGATTGAAGGTCGGACTGCGATACGTTTAAGAGGATGTTTGTAAAATTGACTTCGCCGACATTGTGGGTAGTCCTGTTGATGATTTGTCCGTCTGCAATGTCCGTGAAGTACAGGTTTTCAAGATTTACGATCGAATTGTCGTCGGTGTTGATAAGGTCTTCACCAACCCGCCCATTGTAAGAAGCTTTGATGGATCCGTTTCTGATGGTGTGTCCGGCGGCATAAGAACCTTCGGGGCCGTCGAGTTCAAAAGCATGCCCCAATGCTCCGATGACTACAAAATTGTCGAGCGTGCCAGCCCACGATTGATCGGTGTCGATACCATCGTCTCCGCAGTTCCACGAAACCACGTTGGTTACGTTTACTGATCCGCCAAACCACTCAACACCATCGTCCTGATTGGCTACGATTTCGATATGGTCGATAACCGTTCCGTTTCCTACTCCACCGAGCGTAAGTCCGTTGATTTCATTTCCGGAACCGATGTTGGTTCCACCGTGACGAATGGAAATGTATTTGAGGATACCGGAATTGTCGTTGTCGTTGTTTCCACCGTAAAGACCATTGGCATCGGAAGTAGGAATTCCCTCGATTTGCACTTCACTTACATCACCATTGTCATTGGACGCAGATATACGGGCTTTACCCAGCACAATCACACCACCCCACAAACCGTTGATCGTCGGGTCGAGGTTTGGGCTGGTAAAGTTTCCGTTCTGGATGTCTTCCGGAGAGATTTCGTCGGCAACCGAAGTAAAAATAATCGGCTCTGTTGCTGTTCCTTCAGCAATCAGTTTTCCACCGCGGGCAACGATTAAAGCTGTTGCGTTGGCGCCGGCACCGGCTTCGCCTTTAATCACGGTTCCTTTTTCTATGGTCAGCGTAGCACCATCGGTCACCACGATTCTACCTCCAAGCTGATACACATTGTCATTCGTCCATGATGTATTGGAAGAAATATTCTGAGTAATAACTTTGTTGCCCGAGTTGTCGGTTGGCGTCGGTTCAGGTGTAGGAGTCGGATCATCTTTTTTGCAGGCTGACAGTGCAAGAACTGCAATGGAAAGTGCGGTTAATAAATTGAGCTTTTTCATGTTCAATGTTTTTTCGTTTTGTTACACCGCAAATGTATCGGGGTGCTGTTACCTCTATGTTAATCGCACTTTATCAAAAGCGACACTTAGTGTGAACGATGGGTGAAGAAATACTTCCCGGCCAGGGTTATTAAAAATCCGGAAAGTAATTCCGATCTTTTTTATTACTTTTCCTCAAGTCATATTAGCGGCTACTCATATATGAAACTCCGGTTATTCCCTTTGTTGATATTGCTCCTGTTTTCTGCCTGCACTTCAGAAGAGCAGCGACAGCGTGCGCCCGGAGATCCCGTTACACCGGCAGATGTAGAGCATGCATTGGAGCATTATAGCCTCGATCAGTATTTTTCCGGCCCTGAGCGGGATACGCTGCTCACCAATATGGTTACTTATATTTATCGCCGACCGGCAAAAGCTACCGTAGAAAACCGCACCCATCCGCGTTACCGCCAATATTATATCCGAAGTGCGGCCGAATTTGAGTATGTGTATCATGCAAAAAACAATGACGGGGTGCATTATTACTACCTGATCCGGCCCGCGCGAAACCTCGAGCGCAATTTCCGTGGAGTTGGCGGACGGTTTACAACCAATGAAAATCTCGAACTGGTAACGTTCGAAGAAGTGTTCAACACTACGATCATGGACAAGCAAAGCCTTCGTGAAAAAGGGTTGCTGCTTTTTGAAGAGATGGTCGAAACCGGAAATGTAGACCGCTATCTTTCTGATCAGAACCTGGTAGAATGGCCCGATCATCGCCTGCACTACAACACAGAGCGCCGGGAGTGGCGATATGTTGACTGATTGTTAATTCCGTTTTCAGAACAATTATTCTTTGTGCCGTGTTATGAGTGAAGCGGATTCCGCTTTAAAAAACACGCTATGGAGTATGTAATGGGAAAAATGAACTGGGCAATTGCCGAAGGTTACATTCCCGGAGAGAGCAATGGTCCTGATCCTGAAATGACCAGTCATGAAACGGCCTGCATTCTGAACACGGCTGATACAGAGGCGAATGTTGAAATTATGATTTACTTCTCCAATCAGGATCCGATCGGTCCGTATAAGGTGAAAGTGCCGGCCAAAAGAGTGTTTCATCTGCGGTTCAACGATCTTGAAGATCCGAAAAAAATTCCCCGCGACACCGACTATGCAAGCACGCTCATTTCTGATGTTCCCATCGTTGTTCAGCACACCCGGCTGGATTCCCGCCAAAAAGAACTCGCATTGCTGAGCACCATGGCTTATTCTGCACATTAGTATTTCCCGGATGACGAAGCACTGGTATCACCACGCAATTATTTATTCGCTGGATATTAAGGTTTTTGCTGATTCAAACGGAGACGGCATGGGCGATATGCACGGTCTGATCAGCAAACTGGATTATCTGCGTTCCATCGGAATCAATTGTCTTTGGCTGTTGCCGTTTTACCCTTCGCCAAAAGTAGACGACGGATACGACGTAAAAGATTATGATAATATTGATGAAGCAATCGGCGATTTTGAGGATTTTGACGAGCTGATTCGCGAACTGAAACTGCGCGGAATGCGGCTGATCATGGATTTGGTGGTCAATCACACCTCCATCGAGCACCCGTGGTTTCTCGAAGCCAAAAGCAGCAGAGATTCTCTCTACCGCGATTATTATATCTGGCATGACGACCCCGATGATGAATCGGAGAAAGTTATTTTCGACGACGCGGAGAACAGCATCTGGGAATACTCCGAAGAAACCGGATCGTACTACCTGCACCGGTATTATAAAGAACAGGCCGATCTCAATATTGCCAATCCTAAAGTGCGCGAGGAGATTCTGAAAATTATGAAGTTCTGGTTGGAAAAAGGCGTGGATGGATTTCGTGTAGATGCGGCACATGTTGTCTCCGATCCCACCCATGTGAAAAAAACCGATTATACCAACCTTCACCGGTTTTTTGGAGATATGCGTGAGTTTCTCGATAAACACAATTCAGAAACCATTTTGCTGGGAGAAACCAGCGTAGAGCCGGATGAACTGAACAAGTATTTCAAGAGCAAAGATCACAAGCCGCGCATGCACATGCTCTTTAATTTCCTTGCCAACAAGCACCTTTTTCTGGCCATAGCACGAGGTGACGGCGCTTCCCTCACCGAAGGGCTCACCTTGTTTAAGGACATTCATTTATCGCACTGGCTCAATTTTGTTCGGCACCACGATGAGCTCAATCTCGAATTGCTGGATGATGATGAAAGAAGAGAGGTGTGGGAAGTTTTTGCGCCGGAAGAAGATATGCGCATATTCGGACATGGAATCCGCAGGAGATTGCCGCCGATGGTGGAAAATGATCACCGGAAGATGAAATTGGTCTACGCCACAACTTTCAGCCTGCCGGGATGTGCCATGATCAACTACGGCGAGGAAATCGGTATGGGCGACGACCTGAACCTCGATGGAAGAAAGAGCGTGCGCACGCCGATGCAATGGTCTACCGAACCCAATGGTGGTTTTTCTCATGCTCCAAAGGAAAAACTGTACCGGCCGGTGATCGATGAAGGAGAATTTAGTTTCCGCAACATCAACGTTCGGCAGGCGCAAATGAAACCCGATTCATTTTTCAACTGGATGTGTACGCTTATCCGGCTACGCACCCAAAACCCAATCATCGGATACGGCGAATGGAGCATTCAGAAGCCACTTGACAAACGCGCTGCAGCACTTTGCTACAAAGCTGGTCACGGCCGTTTGCTCGTGGTTTTTAATTTTTCGGGTGAAGAAATTACCGTGAAAATTGCCGCCGATTTTGTGGCAAAGAAAAAGGCAAATGTTTTTTGGGATGATGTTTATGAAGATGAAATTGATCTCGACCAGTTAGAATTACATCCATACGGTTTTCGCTGGATCGAAATTTATGATGAAGAGAAAGTAAACTATATAAATCCGTAGTTATGATAAAACTGGGATACCATATTTCTCACGAACAATTTTCACCGGGAACCTTGCTCGATCTTGCGCGCAAAGCCGAATCTGCCGGATTCACTTTTTGCCTGTCGTCCGATCATTTTCATCCGTGGAGCAGCGAACAGGGCCATTCCGGTTTTGCGTGGTCGTGGTTGGGAGCAGCGATGAGCACTACAAAGATGAGTTTCGGAGTGGTGAACTGTCCGTGCTACCGGTATCACCCGGCAATTATAGCACAGGCCGCGGCCACGCTCGATGAAATGTTTCCCGGCCGGTTTTGGGTGGCGTTTGGCAGCGGGCAGTTGCTCAACGAAGGAATTGCAGGAGAACACTGGCCGGCCAAACCCGAACGCAATGCCCGGCTGAAAGAATCGGTGGATGTAATCCTCAAGTTGTGGAGTGGTGAAACAGTAGATCACCACGGGTTGATTACGGTAGAGCAGGCCACACTTTATACCCGTCCCGAAACAAAAATTGCTGTGGTCGGTGCCGCCATCACACCCGAAACAGCCAAATGGCTGGCGTCCTGGGCCGATGGTCTCATCACCATTTCGCAGCCCAACGAGAAACTACAAAAGGTGGTAGACGCCTGGAAAAGCAACGGCGGCGAAAACAAGCCGATGATTCTGAAAGTTCAGTTGTCTTATGATAAAACGTATGATGCGGCTTTGCATGGCGCTCATGAACAATGGAAGAGCAATATTTTCGGCGCTGCGATGATCGAAGATTTGCGCAGTCCGCAGCAATTCGAGCAGGCGGCGCAACACGTGAAGCCCGAAGAAATGAAGGAGCTCGTGAACATTTCGCACGAAACAGATCAGCACGTGGAATGGTTGAAGGAGTATGTGGAAATGGGCTTCAACGAACTGGTGCTGCACAATGTAAATACCAACCAGGAATTGTTTATTGAAGATTTCGGCGAACGGGTGCTCCCTGAATTATCCTGAACATTATTCTTCGGAATGTGCGTAGGCCGTGGTTCCCATCAGCGCCAGTTCGCTTTGAGCCGACACCAGCTTCGTGAACTGCACCACCACCGGCACATTGCTTTTGATGTGGCAGCCGTATGAAACCCCGAGTGGTATGGCGTGCGGAAAAATCAGATCGTTGACCCGAAAACATCGCACTCTTTCTGCTTTTATGGCCAGCTCATAGGTTCCGACTGGTTGGTGGTCCGACATGTAAATGGTGATTTCAAGTGTAGCTTCTTCTTTCGTGGTGTTGAGCACGGCCATTCTGTCCTGGCTCACAAAATCCGGTTCCTTGCCGGTGCTTTTCACCGGAATGAACCCCGCTGAAACCGCCCACTCTTTTTGACCGATGGCTCTGTTTTTCATAGTCCAAAAAGTAGTTTGAGGTAATCGTTCAGAAAGATTCCGTGTGGATCCATTTCCTTCCTGATCTGCAGAAATCGCTCCCAGTCGGGGTAGAGCGGCGCCAGATCTTTTGCCTGCAGCGAGTGTTTTTTTCCCCAGTGAGGCCGCCCCCCGAAATCCCGGAAAACCGGTTCCATGTCGTCGAAGTATTTTTTATGGTCGAGCTGGTTGTTTTGCAGCACAGCAATGGTCACCGAATCGCGGTTGCAGAAGGTACTCAGAAAGGCATCATCGGCAGCAACGGTTCGGTAAAGCACGCGCCAGCCAACGTGTTGCCGGTGTTTTGATTTAACGCGCTTGCGCACTTCACGAAAACATTCGGGACCTGCATCAATCGGAATGGCGTATTCCATTTCGTCAAATTTGTCTTCGCGTTTTTTTGGAAGAATCTTGTACAACCAGCCTTTTTCCTGTTTGTCGATGCGCGCAAAATCAAGATTCTGCATTCCCTCGCCCACCGGATTGCACAACCGCAGTTTTGCCTCATCGCTGCGCGGATACCAGTAAAAGTCGAACATCCGGTTGTTGTCGATCAATTCGTTCAGGTGCTCCATGCAGGTGGAAATGTGGGTGCAGTACTCGTCCCGTGTGTATTTTTCTGCCGGAAGAGCCTGAATGGTAACTTCGGTCAAAAACCCGAGTGCTCCGAGGCTCACGCGCAGTGCCTGAATCATTTCCGGATCGTTCTCCACCGAAAAAGAGTGCATTTCGCCGTTGCCATCCACCAGTTTACAACCCACCATCATGGCCGATAAATTGGGTAACGTTTTCCCCGATCCGTGGGTTCCTGTACCGAAAGCACCTGCCAGATTCTGATAATCCACATCACCGGTATTGTGCATGTTCAACCGCAGTTTCATCAGCATTTCTCCCGATTCTTCGATGTTCGTTCCCGGCAAAAAAGTTACCCGGTTTTGTTTGGTGTCGTACGAAACCATGCCTTTCATGTGCCCCTGGTCGATGAGCGTTTCGTTCGTTTTTACCAGCGGAGTTGAGGAATGTCCGGCGCCGACAATGCGTATGTTCTTTTTTTGTGAGAGTGACTTGCGAATCAGCTTCTGAATGTCTTGCCCATTGGTTGGTTGCTCAATCACCCGCGGGGTAAACCGCATGCTGCCCGACCAATTGACGAATTCTTCTGCCATTCCGTAGTGTAATTCTGTTGTAGATGTTGTTGAGGTTGTGGAAATGAACCGTGCAAGTGGAATGCCAATTGCAACGGTGCCGGCATGTGCAAATTCCGGAATTCACCCTAGATGATTGGCTTTCTGCTTGCGTTCGCCACGGCCTGTTCAGAGGCGCTGAAGGATATTTTGAGCAAGGGAAATCTCGCTCATGTTGATGAATATGCTTCGGCCTTTTCGATGCACCTCGTCATTTCAGTTGTGCTGGCGCCGATCGTTTTATTCTATACCGGCATAGAAGCCATGACCGGCACATTTCTGATGGCGTTGTTGATTTCTACGATTCTCCAGTTGATCGTTATTTTACTTTACCTCAAAGCGCTGAAGATCTCTCAGCTTTCTACTGTAATTCCGCTGATTGCGCTTACGCCTTTGTTCATGCTGATTACCTCGCCATTCATTCTCGGTGAGTTTCCAAACCTGAGCGGGCTGGCGGGAATTGTGCTGATTGTTGCCGGCACCTACGTGCTCAACATCGGCGACAACCGTGGAAATATCTGGGCACCGTTTACTTTTCTGATCACCAACAAAGGATCAAGATACATGCTCATCGTGGCGTTTTTGTGGAGTGTAACGGCCAATATCGACAAGGTGGGCGTGGAGGAAACATCACCGATATATTGGGCCTTTGCGAAAGATCTGGTCATCATGTTTTACCTGATTCCGATTGTGTGGATCAAATCAAAAAAACCGGTGATGCAGTTGAAGAGTCGCAGTTTACCGCTGTTTTATGTCGGGATTTTCAGAACGGTGAGTGTGCTGACGCAGATGTTCGCCATTCAGTACATTCTGGTTGCGTATGTAATTGCCATTAAGCGGTCGAGTACGTTGCTGATTATTCTGCACGGGTTTCTCGTCCTCAAAGAGCGCAGGAATTTCGGGCTTCGGCTTGCAGGCATTTTAACCGTCCTCGCCGGATTGGTGATGATTGCAGTATCGTGATGGCAGGAGCAGGTTTTGGGACTTAAGCCGGTAATTCGTTAAATTTAATAGGCGGGATTTTATTTCCGCGGGCAAATAAATTCAAAGACAATGAATCAAACGCGACGTAAACGAATTCCAACCTTCTGGAAGATAGTCATCGGAATGGTCATCTTTCTGCTTGCCGTACGCGTAGCACTACCGTATGTAATTCTCCATTTTGCCAATGAGAACCTTGAGAATCTGGATGGATACTCCGGCCGGATTGACGATGTGGATCTCGCGCTGATCAAAGGAGAATACCTCGTAAAATCATTTTATGTGGATAAGGTAGACAGCGCAACGCAGGAGCAGGTGCCATTTATCGGCATCAAAAAAATGGGTTTTTCGGTAGATTGGAATGCGCTGCTTCACGGCAAGATCAAAGGCGATATTTATGTGGAGGATCCGATGGTTCGGTTTACCAAGGAAAAAGCCGAGCCACAAGAAATTCAGCAGGATACCACCAGTTTCAAACAGGTAATGGAAAATTTTATGCCGCTACAGATCAACCGTGTGGAGATCCGCAACGGAATTGTGCATTATCGCGATCCAACTTCAGAACCGATGGTGGATCTACACCTCAGCGAGCTGGATGTCACCATGGAGAATTTATCCAATGTGCAGGATACGGCTATCTTGCCGTCTACCGTAAGAGCTACGGCCAATATTTATGGCGGTGCATTTTACCTGGACATCAAGCTGAACCTGCTGAAGGATGATCCGACTTTTGATATGACCGCCGAATTGAAGGAAACCGATCTGGTGCAGTTCAATCCTTATTTTGAAGCTTATGCCAATTTTGATGTGAATGAAGGCTCTTTTGGAATGTTCACAGAAGTTGCCGGTAAGGATGGAAGATATACCGGATATGTGAAACCGGTGATCCACAATCTGGATGTTGTAAGTAAAGATGAAACCACTACCGGGGTGATGCGAAAACTCTGGGAAGCAACAGTTGGTGCTGTAGGCGCTATTTTAAGCAATCCCAAAGAAGATCAGATAGCGACAAAGGTTCCGATAGAAGGAGAATTTGAAAACACAACCGTGAGCACCTGGTATGCCGTTGCCCTCTTGTTGCGCAATGCGTTTATTCAGGCGTTGCTGCCGGCGGTTGATCATGAAATCAACCTGGCCTCGGTGGAGGATGTGGATTCCCAGACGGATGATTTAAACTTTTTTCAGGAAGCTTTTGGCATTGGCACCAAAAAGGACCAGGATGAGAAAAAGGAATAAGTAAGGCTAATTCATGACCGGATAGAAGTCGTAAGCAGTTTTTTCTGATTAGCTTTCGATGCTGAATTCAGAACAAAAATGATGTCTTATTGCCGCGCCATTGAAACCATGCAGCCCGAATCGCGAAAGGCGCTGCATAAAAATTATCACGACCACCATTACGGATTTCCGCTCGAAGACGATGATGAATTGTTTGGCCGGCTGATCATGGAAATCAATCAGGCGGGCCTGAGCTGGGAAACGATTCTGAAAAAGGAGGAAGCTTTTCGAAAGGCGTACAGCAACTTCAATATTAGCAAAGTGGCGGATTATGGAGAAAAGGATCGGGAGCGATTGCTGAACGATGCCGGCATTATCCGCAATAAGTTGAAGGTGAATGCGGCGATTGAAAATGCGAAAGAGATGCTGCGGTTACAAAGCGAATACGGATCATTCGCAAAATGGCTGTTGCTTCACCACCCAAAGTCAAAAGAAGCGTGGGTGAAGCTGTTTAAAAAGCACTTTAAATTTACCGGTGGAGAAATCGTCAACGAGTTCCTGATGAGCATTGGGTTTCTGCCCGGAGCACACGCTGAGGATTGCGCCGTTTACCAGAAGATTCTGGAGTTGGATCCGGTGTGGAGGAGGTAGGTTTTAGCCTCCTGCTTGCCAATTTGGTGGGTGATAAGAATAAAAATTATAACTTATCGACGTGCTTGAAAGGTAGAGGAGTGGTAAAACTTTTATAAGATAACTATGAAAACGTCGTTTATCACGCTAAAAGTAATCTTCACCTCAATAGTTCTATTTTACGTCGTTGCAGTGGATGTCACCGCGCAGCCAACCCTATTAACTGTCGATACAATAGATGATTGCACCGAAGCCAATAAATTCCTCGCCAATTTTCAATTCGCCGAAGCCATCGAACATTTTGAGTTGTGCTGCGATGCCGAACCCGCGGATATAGTCTGTCTTCGGAAAATAGCCTTGTGCAACTACAGGTTGGGTCGATATCCCAAGGCCGTTCATTACAACCAGTTAATTTTAGAAAGGGATTCCGGTAATGTCACCGCAAAGAATCAGCTGGCCGCCATTTTCTCCAAACAAGGTTATCATGACGAGGCCCGCCAACAGTTCATTGAATTGGTTGCCATCGATTCGAACAATAGTTATTATTACGAGCAGATTGCCAGCCTTTCACGGAGTATGGGCGATTTGGGTACCGCAGTTGCTGGTTATGAAAAAGTGCACTCACTGGACCCGAAAAACCTGGAGGCGATCATCCAGCTGGCCAGAATTTATCAGCAGCTCGAAATGCATAGCGCAGCTGATACACTCATCGCTTCAGGACTTGCTCTTGATACTATAAATCCGAAGTTGCTGATGTACGCCGCACAATCTGCCTACAAGCAGAAAAACTATGACGGTGTTATTTCCAGCCTCAACCGTTTGCTACATTCAACGCAGGATACCAGCGTGTATGCATTGAAATTACTCGGAATTTCCTACTTCCATACCCGGGAAACCGAACGAGCAATTGTTGCACTCGAACATGCAGTACAGAAAGAAGACGATTCCGAAATAGTGCATTATTACCTGGGTCTTGCTTACGGAGATTCCGGAGATGTGGAAAAAAGTATTCACCATTTTGAATTGGCCATAGATCAGGGGATGTCGGATAACCTCCCGGCGTATTACACCAATTTGGCTATTGCTTTTGAAGAAAAAGGAATGTTCGGCGAATCGATTCGCGCGTATCAGGCTGCCTACAAAAATTCGAAGGATAAGATTTTACTGTATCATCTGGCAAGAAACTACGATTCGTTTTACGAGGACAAAAAGATCGCGCTGAAATATTATGAAAAATATATGGCGGCAAATGATACAGATAATGTCCGGTTCAAAGATTATACTCAGCACAGGATTACTGAATTGAAACGCGTGATTCATTTTGACATAGACACACTGGAATAAGTGTGAATTTAAATTATTTTTATGCCCCTATGAAAACATTCAAGAGTCGTCAATCCACAGAAGTGACCATAATCACCGTAGGTGTTACTGCGGTGATGGGAATGATTCTTTTAACAATAATCATGACGGGAGTTCTGCTCTCACCGGCGGTAATTGCAGTGGGTTTGCTTGTGCTGATCATTCTTGCATGGTTTTACGCGCATTCTCTCGATTCTGTATCCATAGCCGACGGACAGCTTATTCTCAGAAAGAAGATGGGCAGCGAAATCATCCCGGTCTCCGATATTCAGCGCGTCGAGCGGCTTGCATTTTCAAATCTGACGATGACCGCCGGAAGCAAGGGCTTCTTTGGATATATTGGAGGATCGATGGACAATTCAAAATTAATGGTCAACGACCGGACCAAGATGATTCGCATATATACCGCAGGCAAGCATTATACGCTCAGCTGCGAATCTCCGGAAAGTCTGATTGCCGGAATAGAAGATGCGATTCCAGCCGCGATTGAAATTAAATAAGGATTGGAGAATCATTTAAACCCAGAAATTGTTTAAAACCGGAACCATATTTTTACCTTTAGTATTCGGTGTATTGGCTGGTTGCAACGCTCCTGTCGAAGAACCAGAGTTAAAGAATGATCCAGTATATGAATCCGAAACCGAACCAACCATGAGCGATACTACACCCAAAGTTACCGGCATCGGTGGAATTTTCTATTTCTCGGATAACCCGGAAAAAGCGAGAGAATGGTACGCCGAAAATCTCGGATTGGCAGTGAACGAATACGGCTCGAGTTTTGAATTTCGCAACGCCAACCGTCCCGACGAAATCAATTACCTGCAATGGAGTCCGTTTAAAACCGGAAGCGAGTATTTTAAACCTTCCGAAAAGGAGTTTATGATCAATTACCGCGTGCAGAATATTGAAGGTTTGGTCAAAAAGTTAAAAGCAAATGGCGTAACGGTGTTGGATGAAATCGAATCTTTTGATTACGGCAAATTTGTGCACATCATGGATCACGAAGGAAATAAAATCGAGCTCTGGGAACCGGTAGATAGCGTGTTTACTGCCATGGGCGGAGAGACTACGAAAT
>CALDPJ010000155.1 GCA_937911795.1 uncultured Flavobacteriales bacterium
CAGGCGGAATGGAAGGTTCAGGTCTTTTTTGATGCCCGATGCATATCACCATCAAGAGCACTCCTCTTCCGTTACCAATACATCTCCGGACTGAATTCCTGCAATTTCGGTAACATCAACACTCATACTGGCTATGGAACAATTGTCGTAAGAACCGTTGTCTATGTCTTCCGGAGTAATAATCGCAACATCCGATTCCCCCAGTTGCAGGGAAACATTCTGTGTTTGAGCAACCGGAGCAATGGTATCCAGTACAGTAACCTGAATGGTACAATAATTTGTATCGATTGCACCGAATGCGGCAAACGTCACGTCAGTGGTACCCACCGGAAAATCAGATCCACTTACGAGACCGTCGAAAAGTGTTGCTTCAGCGGCTTCGACATCACTGTAATACAAATAGAGCGTTCCGTTTCCAATACGCTGGTCAGCCAACATCTCAATGTGTGTAACATCTCCTGCGAAGGAAGAACCACGGCCGTTGTTGTGATCTTCGGTTGCAGTACCTCCACTACCTCCGTAGTAACCGGCACCACCGCCACCACCACCCCATGAGGCGCGATGTGTTGAACCATTTCCACCCATTCCGAATTCTCCGGAGGTTGCACCGCGATCCGTTAAATGAACAATTCCGCCGACTTCGAGGGTACCACCCTGTCCAGCAACTCCTGAATAAACCGAATTTCCGTCCAATCCGATGGTCGTTCCGCCGGCTCCACCAGGAGCATTTTTCGACGCTCCGCCACCTCCGGCAGCCACCAACACCCGATTTTCAAGGTCGTTTCCACCGATGCGAATATCAGTAGCTCCACCGCCACCACCGGCTCCATTACCGACATACATCGTATCCAAACCGCCGGTTCCGCCACCGTTCCAGCCTCCTTCAGCTATATCTGCCAGTTGAGCATTTTCGCCCTGGCCGCCCACGTTGATATAAATGGTTTCTCCGGGTGTTACAGCCACTCGTCCGGTAACGTACGCACCTCTACCACCCATATTCAATTCATAACCCGGTCCGGAACCATGTCCGCCCGACGCACCCCATGCACGAACCATAATTTCGGTAACTCCCTCGGGCACCAACCATTCTGTGGTTTCACCGGTGAAATAAAAGGTATTGACGCTGTGACAAAAATCCGTTACAAGCGGAATATCGTAATGATATTCCGCTGTGCAGGAAGTCTCTGAAACGTAGAGCGTCACTTCTTCAGATGTGCATTCAATGACAGGACATTGCGCCTGAATTTCCAGGGCAGAGTAGAATGCCGAAAAGGAAATAATAATGAGAATAATGATGTTTTTCATGTTGAGCTGGTTTAAATCATACCCGGTGTTGACATAATAGCCTCACCGGCATGTTTATTACGAGATATGATTGTGAAGGTTTCCGTCCGGAGGATAAACCAGACATCAACAGTATTACATACTGGAAATGTGTCTATTAAACAAATGAAGTTTTCGGTCGATTAGCGCGCTACCGAAAAGCGAACGGCAGGAGCGACTGATCCTTCACCTATCATTCGCGCGTAATAAATTCCGTTGGTCCAGCTGCTCACGTCCAGAAAAAACGGGGTGACAGAAATCTGATATTCTGCGATTATTGTTCCGGTGCTGTTGAATATTTGAATTTGAGTCGATGTGCGTAATTCTGGCAACCGGAACGTGAGCTTGTCTCGTGCCGGATTGGGAAAAACAACAAAAGGATTTTTTCTTTCTTCGACCGCGGTTACGATATCAAACGGCGCACATCCGATATCGTTCTGAACGTAACGGTCGTGCAGATTGTTTGGCGAACTGACGAAGATGCAGGCCTTGCCAAACATTACATCTAAAAAATTATAATAGTAAATAGGGCCGAAATCCTGCGCGATGTACACACTGTCGCCGGGGTGAAGATTCAGACTATCCAACATTGTCCGATGAATTTCCAGTCCACAGACACCCTGAGAATGCATTTCATTGATGGTTGCCGAATGAATGGTGACATCACCTGTATTCACAACATAACCGGAAACAGTACCGGTTACATAATATATTGAAACATCCGGATCTCGCCCTACATCCCGACCGCTACCGGTCGCTATTCCGGGCACCTTGATCGT
>CALDPJ010000156.1 GCA_937911795.1 uncultured Flavobacteriales bacterium
CCGGGAGTCCCTGAGCATCTGTCAAAGCGTCTTCCCAATTCGTCCATCCCACGCATGGCCATATACTAACCGGTGAATAGCTTTGACCTAAGTGACTTGAATATAAATAGTTGTTGAAGTTGGATATAAAGCTGTTGTTGACAACGGCCGAGGGCCCCAGATTTATTATGTTGGAGGTTGTTGCAAACTCGATTACCCGCAATTCTGCACCAGAATCTTTCAATGCGTCTGCCAAAGAAGCGGCGGCATTTCTTACTTGAGAAACCGCATTAAGCGTATTGATGGAGTTTGATTCATCGAGGATGAATATAATTTTAAGATCTGCGCAGAGCAGGTCTGCTGGTACATCGGGATTGGCAATGGGAGTAGATCGGCTTCCACCAGAACTCCTGATGTCCATGTAAGGATTGCCGACCACAACGTCTACAACCTGGGCCGGAGCATGTTGTAGTTGTTCACCTGGATTGACAATTTGGGAGAATCCCGGGATGCTGAACATGCTGAAAAATAGAGTCAGCATTAAACATTTGGTTAATAAAGTAGAAGTTTTCATAGAAGTTGGTTTTCATTTACAATACGACGAAAGAGGGTATTCTTTCGATTAAAGTCTTGATGAGTTCGGCAAAAGTAAGTTTGTTTTATGTGATTGTCAATAGCTGAAGTGTTTTAGTCGATAAAAAAACCTTGTTTATCGAAAACATGAGCGGGTCTGTCCGCGGTGGTTAGGCAAAAAAAAAAGAGGCCTGCAGTTTTGCAGGCCTCTTTCACACTTTCGCTATGAAAGTACGATTGGTACTGTATTAATGGTGATTATCTCATCAACATTAATTTTTCCATGTGAACAGAAGTGTCAGTAGTCAATCGATAGATGTACATACCAGATCGGAGATCGCTTCCGTCGAAGTGGTAGCGGTAGATCTGATTTGCATTGGCTGCACCACGGTATAGTGTGGAGAGTACATTGCCTTCCATATCTACAATCTCGAGTATTACCTGATTGGTGTTTTCAGGAACTTCGAAAGTTATGGTTGCATTCTGCAGCGTCGGGTTCGGGAAGGCACTCAGAGATACACCAACATTCAATCCTGTTGAAGCATCTATAGAACCATCCAGTTCTCCGTTTTCACCACCTTCATTTGTACCATCTCCAGGCTGAACTGTGATAACCTGAATTGCAGTGGTAGAATTCTCACAGTCGTCGGTGGCTGTCCAGATTCTGGTAATGGTGTAGTCGCATTCGATGCATTCGCGTTCGAATCCGAAGTCACCGATACCATCTACGTCACCATCCATCCATGTACCGTCGTAGTAGAACCATCCGGACATTCCGTCGGCAGCGTTGCGGTTATTGGCTGCAACACCCACCTGGAACCCGTAGTAGTAACTAGACGGAGCATGAGTCAGGGTGAGTTCAGCACCAGCAAATGATCCGGCACCTGTGAGAACAGCACTGTCTGAATTCAGGAGGTAGTAGGTCCAATCGAGATAATTGTCGCCTGCCAAACCAGCGTCATCCTTATAGCTGCGTCCCAGAGCGTTCCAGGTTTCCCAGTCTGATCCACCTTCGAAGTAGACATCAATTTCCCATTGCTTGTCTGGTTCAGTTGGGCAGTAAACCATACCGGTTAAGTGAGCAGCACCATCCGGAAGTTCAGTGAACATTCCACCTTCTTCAGTCAGATGATAGAACTGTGGTTCGCCGATTTCGTTTGGCAACCACAGCGCCCATGCAGCACCGGTTACATCTAGCGGAGTAGTCAGAATACATTGCTCCAGATCTCCGTTACCAACATTGCCTTCGATAAATTCTTCGGCCGTGTAGGTAATAGTAGATGAGCAATTGTCAACCGCAACCAGATCTTCTATTGCTGGAATAGAATCGGTGCAGACATATGTTTCATCTTCAGGAACATCTACGAATACAGGTGCAGTGGTGTCCTCAACATTGATGGTTTGTGTCAACACGCTGGTGTTTCCGCAATCATCTGTAGCTGTCCAGGTTCGGGTCAGGGTATAATACCCTTCGCACTCACCGGGTTCGTTGTTTTCGATGAAACCAACTGTAACGTCAACATCGCAGTTGTCAGTTGCAGTGATCTCAGGAACGCCAGGTACTGCATCACACTCTACGGTCATGTCTTCTACAGATTCGTTGAAGACAGGGGCTATCTCATCAACCATAGTAATGGTTTGAGAATGCGTAGTTGTGTTTCCACATACATCAGTTGCAGTCCACGTACGTGTAACAGTTCCGGCGCAACCAGAGAAATCTGATTGGCTGAAAATTACTGTTACATCCAGATCACAGTTGTCAGTAGCGGTGATTACCGGTACTTCCGGTAGTTCAGGGCAGCTAACAGTTATGTCTGCTGGCAAAGAGCTGAATACTGGTGCTTCTTCGTCAACTACAGTCACAACCTGAGTCTGAACAGATGTGTTTCCACATTCGTCAGTAGCAGTCCATGTTCTGGTGATGGTGTAAGGACAACCGTCAGAGGTAACTTCATTGAAGGTTATTTCAATGTCATCACTTGCTGTACAATTATCAGTTGCTGAAACAGCTGCTGGTCCGGGAATCGCATCACAAGAGACGGTCACATCTTCAACCAGATTGTCAAATACCGGAGCAAGCTCATCGGTGATTGTGATAATCTGAGTATAAGATACGGTGTTCTCGCAAACGTCGGTGGCAGTCCAGGTGCGAACGATTGTTTGTTCACAGCTTTCGCCTTCTATGGTTTCTACGAATTCGACTGTTACTGCAACATCGCAGTTATCAGTGGCAGTTACCACAGCCGGAGCCGGGATTTCATCACCACATTCATAGAATTCATTTTCAGGCAATCCGCTCAATACCGGAGCAATAGAGTCAACCAATGTGATATACTGTTCGTGAACAGCTG
>CALDPJ010000157.1 GCA_937911795.1 uncultured Flavobacteriales bacterium
TGACCGATTTTTTCAGGAATGGATGCTTCAATATAACCAGGTTGCGAGACAGGGGCTTGAACCCTGGATGTAAACATTATGAATGTTGGATTTTGTCCTCCAATAGATCTTTTCTTAGACTCCCTTTTTTCCAGTTTTCAGTACCTTTGATAAAATGTCATCAAAAATGGACATACAGACAAGGAAGATTGAGTTTATACAGGAATTCTTAAAGCTCAAAAGCGAAGAGGCTATTGCTAAGTTTGAGACGCTTATGAAAAAAGAGAAAGCCGAAATGCAGAATCCTTTTAGCAAAGAAGAGCTCATTAACCGTGTGCAGCAATCGGAATCAGATTTCGAAAACCAACGATTCAAAACAAGCGATGAACTGCTGAGAAAGTACTAGTGGTGAGTTGGAAAATCATTTGGTCAGAATTTGCTGAAAAAGAACTTGACAGCATATTTCAATATTATGTAGAGAACGCAGGTCCTAAAATTGCAAAGAAACTGTTAACGGGAATTATCAAAGCACCAAACCGGCTTTGCAAAAACAGAGAATTGGGTCAAATAGAAGAAAATTTGATTGATCTGCAGTTTGAATACAGATATCTGGTTCACAAAAGTTATAAGATTATCTACAGCGTATATCAAAAGAATCAGCGTATCAAAATCATTGATGTCTTTGATACACGATTAAATCCGGATAAAATTACACGAAATAAATAATTCTACGCTGAAGCTTATCCGGAGACCTTGCCTGATATTAAAATTTAGGAATAGTTACTTCCCCCTCTCTCTCTCTCTCTCTCTCTCTCAAGCATTAGCGTAGCGGTGCTTGTGTGCTGGTTGGTTTATTATGAAGCCGGACATCTTCGTCCTTGAAATGTGACCTGAATATCAGCTGTGAGACTGAAGGTTTCTGAAACAGTATTAGCTCGTTTCTTTTTGCACCTCCACGTTTTTCACTTGAGCTTTTCCCCATCCCCATTCGGTTACCAAAGTACCTGCAGCGCGGTCGTGAAGGGTGCGGTACCTTTTGTCAAAAAATGCCATCAACAAACCCAAACCGAGTAAGGCGCTGGAAAATAATTTCACGAAGTTCCGCCAAAGGGCAGCCAGAAAACTCAGCTTCTCACCGTTTAAATTGACCACTTCGAGGTAAAGCAGGTGTTTTCCCGGTGTTCCTTTGTTTTTCCCCGATTCGAACCAGGCACCATACAGCAACCAAATCAACGGCATGAATCGTCCCGGATCGTCGGGCAACGCGAAAGGCAGCACTTTCACCAATATCAAAGCCAGTAATGAGACGATGACAAAGTCGATGAGCATTGCCAAACCACGTGAACCCAGCGATGCCAAAGCTGGCGCTCTTCCTGTTTTCAAAACTTGTGGGTGTATTCCTTTCAGGCGGGCTTCGTTGATGGAGGCTACTTTTTCCAGTCGGGCACGGTCTTTAGCATATTGTTCGTCCCCATTTCGAAGGTACAATATCTGTCGGTCGTATTCATTGAATTCGAGGAGGTGCGCGCGAAGCTCCAGTTGCAAATCTTCACCCTTCAGTTCTGGTACCACGAACTTCATTTTGCCCGAATAGCTCACTTCCCCGATTGTCAGGATTTCTATTTTGGTAGCAAATTGGGTATGCCATGACAGTGTGATTTCCTGTCCGCTGTGTACCGTATTTCGGTTGGAAGAAAATGACACCACCTTTGGAATTTCATGTTTTTTCCTCCGACGTTGTGGAGTGCCGGGCATCGTCTGGTATGATCCGGAGGATTTCATGCACTTATCATCGTATGCAGCGCGTCGGTCATCGTCACCCAATATCTCATAGGCCTCTTGTATTTGTTTAAACATTTCTGCGAAATACTGGTCACCAGCGTTTTTGTCCGGATGAAATTTGGTGGCCAGTTTGCGATAGGCTTGTTTGATCTCTTCTCCGGTTGCTTCCGGTGAAAGCCCAAGTATGTAGTAGTAGTCTTGCATGCCGGGTGAAAATAATACTAATTTCAAACTTTGTAACTGCGCTTCTGACATTTACCCATCACACGCCACCACAAAATTTTTTCCCGGCTTTACTTCCTGATCGCTTTTGATTTTCTGATCCGGGAAAATACTTTTGTGATAGAAAAGTCGATAGTATTTATCCCGTCTTTGTATACTTAAAAATCTGTTAAATATCTAAGAAGATTCGGGGGAAAATTAGCAGGACCGGATAATAAAGGATAATTTTGTCCTAAATTGAAACAAAAGGAAAAACAAGCAGTAAAAACCATCAGTTGACGTCAGAAATTCTGCGCGAATTCTGTGAAATATTTAATAAAAATTTCGTGAAATGAAGAAATGGAAATTGAACGTAGTTGCCGGAGCATTGATTTTTTTAACAGCCTGCAGCTCTGATCCTATGAATTATGAAATGACGTATGGCGCGCCGGAAGCCATCGTTACCCAAGAAGCAATTCCGGAAAATCTGATAGCCGGACCGGTTGCGTATGCTCCTGAAGTCCCGGTTGCTGCGGAGGGTGATGTTGTAGACGTTAGAATAGATGTCCAACACAAAAAAATTACCGTAGCCAATAACACCCAATTCTGGGCCTGGACATTTGGCGACTCCATTCCCGGCCCTGTGCTGAGGGTTAAGGTAGGGCAGAAGGTTAATTTTAAAATGGCCAACCGATCCATGGAAACCGTGGATGTTTCTCCGCCGATGCCGCACTCCATAGATTTTCATGCAGGGATGGTGAGTCCCGAAGATAAATATCGGTCTGTTGGTCCCGGAGAAACCATCAGTTTTGAATGGACGGCTAATTATCCTGGTGTTTTCATGTACCACTGCGGAACGCCTGTCATTCTTCAACACATGATCTACGGAATGGTGGGAATGGTGATCGTGGAGCCAAAAGATGGTTTCCCCGGAAAAATTGACCGCGAATACGCCCTGGTGCAGAATGAATATTACCTGAAGAAAAAAGAAGACGGTACTTATATGGTGGATCTCGATGCGGCAGTCAAAAAGCAACCGAGTCACGTGGCTTTTAATGGTCGTGCGCACCAGTATGTTCAGAAACCATTGGTCGCAAAACCCGGAGAGCGCGTGCGGCTGTACCTGCTGAATGTCGGCCCCAATGATCAAAGTAGTTTTCACGTTGTGGGAACCATCTTCGACAAAGTCTGGATTGATGGCAATCCGGTGAATGAAATGCGGGGTATGCAAACAGTATTGCTGGGTTCGAGCAGCGGAGCCATTGTTGAATTTATTATTCCTGAAGCTGGATTATACACCTTTGTTGACCATGAATTTGCCGATGTTGAGCTCGGTGCGGTTGGACTTATAAACGCAGAATAAAATGAAAAATATCGCGATATATCTCGTTTTGCTGTTTTGTGGAGTGTCGTTTGCGCAGGCACAGACACCGGAGCCGAAGGCAGAAGTCATCTTGTTTTTGTCCGCAAAATGCCCGTGTGTGTACAACCACAAGCAGCCCATAAATGACCTCATCAGTGAATATGGTGGAGATATTAAATTCACAGCCGTATTCATCCGGAAGAATGAAGATAAAGAGCTACAGGATCAGATGGCCAAAAGCCTGGGGTGGGAAATGGAGTTTGTGGATGACACGAATGGTGAATACCTGAAAACCTATCAACCTTCGGTCTATTCGGATGCCGTATTGCTGAATGAGAAAGGCGAAGTAATTTACCGCGGAGGTATTGATGACGGACCGGTGAATTCGGGCTGGATCAAAAACTTTTATTTGAAAGATGCCATTGAAGATTACCGGAACGGTGTTCCCGTCAGAGTG
>CALDPJ010000158.1 GCA_937911795.1 uncultured Flavobacteriales bacterium
ATCAAACTACGGTCGCGTCTGGAACTGGTGAGCTATCAGGAAGAAGGACAGGAATCCGAAAGCGGGATCATGATTTATCAGGACGTGATTTACAAGGCGCTCAGCTCACCGATATCGTTGTCGTTCCGCTACGCAATCTTCAACAGCGATTCGTGGAACGCGCGCATGTACGCCTACGAAAGTCAGGTATTGTATTACTACGCCATTCCACCATACTACGGCCGGGGCAGCCGCGTTTACGGTATGCTGCAATACAAAATCAAGCGCGGTATTGATCTGTGGCTGAGGTACAGCGTGTGGTTCTATACCGATCGTGAGGAAGTAGGCACCGGATTGGAAAGCACCAGCGGACCAAGCAGATCGGAAATCATTGCCCAGCTCAGATTCAAGTTCTGAAAAAATCCATACCAATGGGTGAACTTATTGCCGTCAAAATGCTTTTCCTTTGTATACTTTTATAACCCCATTCAACCCCGCCGAAGCGCATGAAAATAAAATATTCTGATCTCATCAATCAAACCTTCGATTTCCCTCAGGAAGAATTTGAGTTGAAAGAGAATAACCTGGAGTTTCATGGAATTCCGTTGTACGAAATGGTGCAGAAATACGGCTCACCGTTAAAGTTTACGTACCTACCGAAAATTTCAGAGAACATTCAGTTGGCGCTCGCCTGGTTTAAAGAAGCCATGATGCGCAACCATTACAAGGGAAGGTATTTTTATTGCTACTGCACGAAAAGCTCTCACTTTAGTTATGTCATAGACGAAGTGTTGAAGAATCAGGTGCACCTCGAAGCTTCGTCGGCTTTTGATATGGATATTTACAGCAACCTGTACCGTCAGGGCAAAATCGACAAAAAGAAACACATTTCGTGCAACGGATTTAAACCAGCCGCTTACCTCGATAACATTGCGGAGCTGGTGAACGATGGCTTCGAAAACGTAGTACCGATTATTGACAACGAATGGGAAGTTTTTGAACTCCTGAACCGGATCAAAGGAGAGTTTAAAATGGGCATTCGTATCGCCTCCGAGGAAGAACCGAAGTTTGAGTTTTATACCAGCCGTCTGGGAATTAAATACAACGATATTGTTCCGCTGTACAAAAATCACCTGAGCAAAGAGCCGCGCATCAAGTTGGAAATGCTGCACTTTTTCGTGAATACCGGGATCCGCGACACGGCCTATTACTGGAGCGAGCTCAACAAATGTCTTCAGGTGTATTGCAGTCTGAAAAAGGTTTGTCCTGATTTAAAGTCACTCAATATTGGCGGCGGATTTCCTATTAAAAACTCGCTCGCGTATGAATTTGATTATCAATATATGGCCGAGGAAATCATCTTCCAGATCAAATCGATTTGCGAGGCAGAGGGTGTTCCGGAACCGGATATTTATACGGAATTCGGATCGTTTACGGTAGGTGAAAGCGGCGGAGCAATTTTTTCCGTCCTCAAGCAAAAGCAGCAGAATGACAAGGAGAAATGGAGTATGATCGACAGCTCGTTCATGAGCACTCTACCGGATTCATGGGCGATCAGCAAGAAATTTGTGCTGCTACCGATCAACAGATGGGACAAGGAGTACGAGCGTGTGCTTCTGGGCGGAATGACCTGCGACAGCGACGATTATTACAATAGCGAGCAACACAGCAATGCTATTTTTCTGCCGAAGTACGATCCGCGGCAAAAACAGTTTATCGGATTTTTTAATACCGGGGCATACCAGGAAAGTGTGGGAGGATTCGGTGGATTGCAACATTGTTTACTGCCTTGCCCGAAGCACATTGTAATTGACCGAACCGAAGACGATGAACTTACCTATCAGGTATTTGCAGAAGAACAAAGCTCCGATCAAATGCTGAGATTGCTCGGCTATCCGGTGGATAAATATCCGAAGGGCGACAACGAATCAAAAGCGACCATAGCAGACCAAAAGAAACACATGAATAAAAAAATTAAGATCGATGAGTAAACCAATTTCTGAATTTCTCGAGAAGCATTTTTTACATTTCAACTCGGCAGCTCTTGTTGATGCATCCAAAGGGTATGTGCATCACCTGGATCAGGGAGGAAAAATGATGATAACACTGGCCGGAGCGATGAGCACTGCCGAACTGGGACAATCGCTCGCGGAGATGATCCGCCAGGATAAGGTGCAGATTATATCGTGTACGGGTGCCAACCTCGAAGAGGATCTGATGAACCTGGTGGCACACGATCATTACAAGCGCGTTCCTAATTACCGCGATCTTACTCCGGAGCAGGAACGCGAACTGCTGGATCAGGGACTGAATCGCGTTACCGACACCTGCATTCCCGAAGAAGAAGCTTTCCGGCGATTGCAGAAACACATTCACGAGATCTGGAAAAATGCCGAGACAAAAGGAGAGCGCTTTTTTCCGCACGAATACATGTATAAAATGCTGCTTTCGGGCGTGCTGGAGCAATATTACCAGATTGATCCGCGCAATTCATGGATGCTCGCCGCGGCAGAAAAAAACCTGCCGATTGTGGTTCCCGGCTGGGAAGACAGCACAATGGGAAACATTTTTGCTTCGTATTGCATGAAGGGAGAGCTAAATCCTTCCACCATGAAATCGGGAATTGAGTACATGACCTATCTTGCCGACTGGTACATCAAAAACAGCGGTGGCCATGGGGTTGGATTCTTCCAGATTGGCGGTGGAATTGCCGGCGATTTCCCGATTTGTGTGGTGCCGATGTTGTATCAGGATCTCGAGATGCACGAAATTCCATTCTGGACGTATTTCTGCCAGATTTCGGATTCCACCACGAGCTATGGATCTTATTCGGGCGCGGTGCCGAACGAAAAAATCACCTGGGGAAAGCTGGATATCGACACGCCGAAGTACATCATCGAAAGCGATGCAACGATTGTCGCTCCGCTGGTTTTTGCGTGGATATTGGGGTGGTAGATGTTTCTGGAAACGCTGCGACTTTCCGCCCGTTGAGCGTTGGTTGCTGAGCGTAGTCGAAGTAAGTCGAAACGCAGGAAAAGAGCGAAGCGATCTTAAAAACACTAAGGAGGGGGTAAATTTAAAATCCACTCATTTTTTCTGGGTTTTGACGACAATCAAAAACGTGGGCAATTATCACGCGGTTTTTGATTCTTCAATCCAGTAAAGCAATTTAAAATGACTGTGGATAATGTATCGGATATTTTCGGTGCGATTCTGAAGTAATTCCTCCTTTTGACCTATGGCAGGATTTTGCTCCAGGAAAATAGTTGATTCAATGATTTCGGAAACCAACTTTCGTGCAACTCGGATTCCTGCATTTGCTTTATAAAAATCAAATATCCCCCGAAGTTTTAATAATGCAAAATCAGACCAGTAAACGGTCATTTCCATTTTTTGACCTGTGACTTAAGAACGGAGGCTTTGATTACCCGATCATTCTTTGCATCCACCAATGCCTGATCAACATCTTCGTTCAATTGCTCAACCGAAATAGCTTTAGGATGCTCATCATAATTCGCAACCTTCTTTTGATGAAGCAGACGCTCTAATGCTGCAATGACTTCTTCATTTTGAAGTTTCAAAAATTCCTGAATAAAAGCGATTTTCCTGGTTTGCAAATCCATTGGACATATTTTATGCTAATTTACAAATGTATAGGAGTATAGCCAAACTCTTATCATCCGAAGTAGCAGCGCAGCGCCTTTCCGCCTGTTGAGCGTTGGTTGCTGAGCGTAGTCGAAGTAAGTCGAAACGCAGAAAAGCGCGAAGCGATCTTTAAACATTACAACATCTCCCGCGCAAAAACCCCGTGGTTGCTCAGTGCGATAACAATCTCTTCGGGCTCGGTTTCAAGACAAACCACGCGCAGCACTTTTTCCCAGTCCTCGAGATCCACGCTCCAGGAAATGACCCCATTGAACTGCTGAAGCACCCGGTCTACCACCGGTAAATCATCTGCATCGTTTATCGCAGTGCAGAAAATTAAAACTTCAGAATCGGAAGGCGCGGTCATAACGGTGGCGAAAAATACTTTTTCGATTTCGGGACGACTAAATTACTCACCAAAGGCCTTTTGTAACAAATTAATATCGATTTTTTTCATAGAAAACATTGCTTCTGTTGCACGACCCGCTGCTGCTTTGTCGGGGTGAGACAATAATTCCGGCAGCACCTCCGGAATTACCTGCCACGAAATTCCGAACCGGTCTTTCAGCCAGCCACACTGCGATTCGGTACCGCCATCCTGCAACAACCGGTTCCAGTAGTAATCCACTTCTGCCTGATCGGCGCACGAAATCATCAGTGAAACTCCTTCTGAAAACGGAAAATTATTCTCTACTCCGCTGTCCATCGCCATAAACGCCTCTCCTTCTAATTTAAACTGGCAATGCTTCACCATACCCGTCGGGCCCTGTTCACCGGGTTCGTATTTCAAAACTCCGTCCGATTTGCTGTTGCTGAAAATTTCCAGATAAAAATCGTGAGCAGCTTCTGCCTGTCCCCTTCTCTTTCCTGTGAAAAACAACAACGGAGTAATGGTCTGGCCCACTTCTGCAACATCGTCCCGGGCAATTTGCCAGGATACACCGTAGCGGTCGTTCAACCATCCGTATTTTTCGCTCCAGTCGTATTTGCCCAGCGGCATCAGTTCTTCGCCGTCTACTATCAATGCATTCCAGAGTGCTTCTACAGCTTCATCTGTTTTCAACACCACAAAAAAGGAAATAGAAGGATTTGGTGTGAATACCGGTCCTCCATTGATCGCCGTAAACCGAAAACCTTCCAGCTCAAAATCAATCGCCAGGGCTGTTCCTTCTGGCATACCGTGTTGATCGAATCCTTCTTTACCGTAGCGCGAAATTTTTCCGATGGATGAATTATTAAAGACAGTCGTATAAAAACGTGCGGCCTCTTCTCCCTGCCTGTCGAACCAGATACAAGGAATAATTTTTTGTCGGTGGCTGTTCATCTTAATTAAGATTTTCGGCTATTTCCTTCAGCTTATTCAAGGCTTTCGGAAACATCTTCAGGAAAGACGCTTCTTCATCAAAAGTATCTACGGAAACTTCGACCGAAGTTTTACCATTCTGTTCCTTCAATTCGTAATTCTCTTTTGCTCCGCTCCATGCCTTCGATTGTGCATCCACCGGCATTTCCTTGCCATTGCGAACCATTCCGATGTGCCGGAAGGACATGAATTTGTTGGGCTCAAGTTTATCAATGGTGCTGTACATCCCATCTCCTTCGGGAGACAAAAACACAACTCTACTCCCTTCCTTCCAGTCGGATTCGGCATAAGATCCTTCTGAGAAGGGGCTCGCCCAGTTTCGGTAATGTTCATCCTGCCACAGTGCTTCCCAGACTTTTTCTTTGGGAGCTTCAATTTCAACGGAAAAATGCATTGTTTTCATGGTATTATATATTTGGTTTGACAAACTTATTTTTGACACACAACAAATGTATAGACATAAAGATCAACCAGTAGTGTGAAAATACGACAAACTGAGGGGAAGATTGCGACAGAATTTTAATCCTGAAGCGGTATTTCTGCAGATTCGTTCAAGGCAGATTCTTTACATTTTTCTGCGGAATATCCGGGTGCCCGGATTGATATTTTGCGGCTTCCCAACCAATCATGGCACATTTGCGCGCAATGCCCCAGCGGTATCCGCCAAAAACTCCACTCGACTGGATAACCCGGTGACACGGAATTAGATAAGCAATCGGATTTTTTCCAATGGCCGATCCAACTGCCCGTGAAGCAGAGGGTTGGCCCATACCGGCTGCGAGTTGGCCGTAACTCGACAATTTTCCGGGTGGAATGGTCAGCAATGCCCGCCAGACTTTGAGTTGAAATGGTGTTCCTTTCATGTGCAGTTTCACCGGATGATTTTGCTTTTCCTTCTGGTGAAAAACGGAAAGCGCCGACAGTTGAACCGGATGTAATTGCCCGACAAGGCGTTCCTCCGGAAATTCCCGCTGAAGTGCTGCAAAAGTTTCCTCTTTTGATTCGTCCACAAAAGAAATAAAGCAGATGCCGATTTCGGTGTTGGCAATCATCACCGATCCAAAAGGTGTTTCGTGCCAGTGATAAAAAATGGTCAATGCCCGGCCGCCGCGTTTGAAATCACCGGGAGTCATTCCTTCTATTGAAACGAATAAATCGTGCAACCCGCCAGTTCCGGATAATCCGGATTCATAGGCGGCTTCAGCAACCGTTGCCGCCGATTGGGCGAGCACTCGCTTTGCGTACTCCACATTCAGAAACTGCAGAAATTTTTTCGGACTCACGCCGGCCCATTGTGTGAACAACCGCTGAAAATGGTACGGACTCAGGTGTACATGCGCTGCAACAGAACGCAAATCCGGTTGATCGCGGAAATTCTTTTGTAAGTATTCGATGGCATCAGCGATGCGTTGGTAGTTGATATCCGATTCATTGCTCATTGTACTTCAAATGTACGGGCATCCACAGATTCAAAAAACCCGAAACTTGCGGTTGTTGAAATTTAATATGGTCTTACACCTGCATTCTGTAATTTTCATACCTCAAAATAAAATGAAATGACTTCTCCCCTTAAACAATACGTCGCGCTGCTGCGCGGAATCAATGTCGGAGGGCACCATAAAGTTCCGATGGCCGAACTGAAATCAATGATGCACAACCTCGGATTTGAGGATGTAAAAACACTGCTCAATTCGGGAAACGTTGTGTTTACTGTTGAGCATGGAACCGAAGCTTCACTGGAGAAAACCCTGTCAGCATCGCTTCAATCGACCTTCGGGTTTGCGGTTCCGACGCTGGTGCGAAATGCCGAAACCATCCAGTCCATCGTGACTGCTGATCCATTTAAAGATGTACCGGTGACCAAAGACATCCGGCTGTATGTAACGTTTCTGAACAACACACCTGGATCGGCCAACATTCCATGGGAATCAGAAGACGGATCTTTCCGCATCACCGGAATACAGGACAACGCCGTTTTCAGCGTCCTCGATCTTTCAAAATCCAAAACTGTGGCGGCGATGAAAATTCTGGAACAGTCGTATGGTAAAGACATTACGACGCGCAACTGGAATACCGTCGTCAAAATCGCGGGTTTATTGAAATAAGCCTCACCAGTTTCGTTGCTGCCGCTCTACACTTTGGGGAATAACTCAACAAAACAAAAATTCTGGTGCTGCGGTTTTGTACGGTTTATCATCTGGCACAAGTCTGGCTATCACCGGGGTTTATTAAAAATTTATGCTATGAGCAAAAAAGCAACAGAAAACCGCCCCAATATTAAAAATGACCGACAGTACGAAGCGTTGGTTCGAAAAGGTGAATCCCGACAAAAAGCCGCTCGCATAGCGAACACTCCGGATTCGGGTAAAAAAGGCGGAAAAGCAGATTCTTACGAAGAAAGAAGCAAGGAAGATTTGTATGCCAAGGCAAAACAAGTGGGAATTCCCGGAAGATCAAAAATGCGCAAAGAGCAATTGATTGAAGCGCTGAGAAATTCCTGATCCACGGGTAGGAATACGTCAACATTACGGGTTGATTGCGACAAAACTTTCTCATAATTTAGTCGCCATGAAGCACATATCAATTTTAATTCCCGAAGGTCATTTCAGTTTGGTAAATGTAGAAGGTACCCACCACATGTTTTCGTGGGTGAATGAATATCTGCGCTCGCTGGGTAAACCGCCGCTTTTTAATATCGAGCTGGTCGGACAATCGGATTCTGTAACGCAGGTCACCGGCTTGTTTACGATCAATGCCAATCACACCATCGCTCAAATAAAACAAACGGATTTGATTGTGCTTCCCGCCATTCACGGTGATCTGGAGCAGAACCTGAAAAACAACGCCGCACTCGTTCCATGGATTTTGAAGCACTATAAATCGGGTGCCGAGGTGGCGAGTTTGTGTATCGGTTCCATGTTTCTTGCAGCCACAGGTATGCTCAACGGCAAACAATGCAGCACGCACTGGCAGTTTGCCAACACCTTCCGGACAATGTTTCCGGAAGTAACGCTGCTCGACGATAAAATCGTAACCGACTCCGACGGAATTTACACCAGTGGCGGAGCCTATTCTTTCACCAATCTGCTGGTTTATCTCATCGAAAAATTCGCGGGACGCAACGTTGCTGTGCAGGCGGCGAAAGCTTTTATGGTAGATATCGACCGCAACAGCCAGTCGCCGTTCATTGTTTTCACCGGGCAAAAAAACCATGGCGACGAACTGGTATTGGAAGTGCAAAATTTTATCGAACAGAATTTCACAGAAAAGATAACTGTCGATTCACTTTGCACCAGTTACAACATTGGTCGCCGAACACTGGAAAGAAAATTTAAAAAAGCCACTGCTAATACGGTTGTTGAATACGTACAGCGCGTGAAAATGGAGGCCGCCAAAAAACAACTCGAGAACGGCAGAAAAACCGTTTCGGAAGTGATGTACGAAGTGGGCTACAACGATTCAAAGGCATTTCGCGAAATCTTCCGTCGAAGCACGTGCATGTCGCCCATCGCCTATCGGAATAAATACAACGCAGAAGCTGTAGCGTAGATCTGTTGGAAATCTTTTACTTTGAAAGTTTAAAGTACTTGCGGATGAAAATTCACACCACCAATTACAGCAACACATTTATTGAAGTGGCGGAAGACTGTCCGGCCGGCAAAGGGTCAGTTCCGTCTCCGCGGGGAAACAAACCTACGGTAGCAAAAATGCAGTTCAATTTGATCCGCAACAATCCCTATAAGTTTACATCGGACGACGTATTGTTTCAGGTATTTGCCGACCGCAACGGTCTCACTCCGGCCGAACATGCATCTGCCAGAACCGATTTTTTTTCAAAAGGACAAGCATGCTTTCGCGCATCTCCACTGACCAAACGGTACGGTTGGGGCGTGCATTTTAACGAAGATCAGAAAATGGCTTTGTATGCCATTGAATCAAAGGAATACAACACACTCAAAGAGGATCCGGGAATTGTTAAAGTGAAAGCGATGCGCTCCTCGCGGAAGTAAAACAGACATTCGCTATTCCGGTGTAATTCACTCCTGGAGCAGGATGGAGAAGATCTTCACGGATTCAATTTTGGCTTATTTTCATGAATTAAATAGGTCGTTTTCTTCGGAAGGCGGCCTTTTTAATTTCTGCGGAACACTCGGGTTTCTTCGGAGAATAGTAATTTCCGATCCCGAAAAATTCACGAAAACATCGAATGGACGCCGAAAACCTCAACCGCTTCGACCGGATTGTCGCGTTATTGATTCATTTGCAATCGCGGCGCGTGGTAAAGGCGCAGGAAATTGCCGAACGCTTTGATGTAAGCCTACGCACGGTATACCGCGACATCCGATCCTTGGAAGCTTCGGGTGTGCCGATTATCGGTGAAGCCGGTGTGGGTTACTCGATTGTGGACGGTTACCGGCTGCCTCCGGTGATGTTCTCGCGCGAAGAAGCATCCGCTTTTGTGGCGGCGGAGAAACTGATGCAATCGTTTTCTGATGAACGCCTTCGAAATCATTTTACTTCGGCGATGTACAAGGTGAAATCGGTGCTGCGCGAAAGCTCGAAAGAACATGTCGAGGCGCTCGAATCGCAGATTCTCATCAATCCTACCGAAGAGCTGTTCAACAAGAATACGCCCGACGCACTGGAGGTTCTGCTCGACGCAATGGGTTCGAAAACGCAGGTTGACATGGATTACCTGTCTGCCCACGATGAATCTTCGGCGCGCACCATAGAGCCGATCAACCTGATCCACGAGAACAACTTTTGGTATGCAATCGCTTTTTGTCACCTGCGCGAAGATTACCGGCAGTTTCGCATCGACAGAATTTCAAAAATCCGGAGAACGGAATTGTCCTTTACCCGTGAACATCTTTCTGCGGAGGAAATCAGGAATTCACAGGTTAGTGATTCTCATTTAAAAGTGGTGATCCGGGTGACGAAGGACACCATCAGGTACCTGAAATCCGGCAGGAAATATTACGGTTTTGTATCGGAAGAAGATCGCGGTGACATAGTGGAGATGACCTTCCTCGCTCCCGACCCACCCGAAGGCTTGGCCCGCTGGTATCTTATGTTCGGCGACCAGGCCGAAATTGTGGAGCCGGAAAGTTTTAGAACGCTGGTGATGGAGTTGCTGGATACGGCGCGGGGGAGGATTTTATCTTGACTATATTCCAAAACTTTCATTTCGTAGTAGTAGCGAAGCGTTTCCCGCTCATTGAGCGGAGTCGAAATGTAGGGAATCGCGCAGCGGTTTCGACTGTGCTCAACCAGCACCACCGCTCGACCATATGCCTGATTTACATTAACGAAGTAATAGTGAAGTGCCTTCCGCCCGTTTTGCTTAGTCGAAACGTAGGACGGCACGTAGCGATTTATATTACGATTCGGCTCCACTGGCTGGGTTTCGACTCCGCTCAACCAGCGCCAGTGTCGCTCATTCAATCCGAAGCAGCAGCGAAGTGCCTTCCGCTCGTTGAGTGGAGTCGAAACGCAGGAAGGCACGAATCGGTTCAGTTTAAGTGTCTTTTTATCCCCGCCG
>CALDPJ010000159.1 GCA_937911795.1 uncultured Flavobacteriales bacterium
CCATCAGCGCAGAGGCTTCGGTTTGCATCAGCACAACGATCCGGCTCAAATCGACCGGGTTGAGGAAAGTAATAGACAGCATCCATTTTTCAATCGGGTAATCGCTGAAATAGTACATCAGAAACAACACCAGTCCGTCGAAGAGCAACACAAAGTAGGCCCACAACATCAGTGCGATTCCCATACCACGGGCTTTATCATTCGATAAAACACTACCCAGCAATGCAAAAGCTACAAATACAATGGCCAGGAGAGAACCAACTACAACAATCAGCAACGATTGAATTCCACCGTGCATAATCCACAGCGGAATGCCGGTGCCAAGCACAATTGCCGAACAAAATACCGTGCTCAGTCCAAAGAAAAGACTCAGCAACAATGTGTATCGCTTCAATGGCAGTGCCAGCAGCATTCCCATAAAATCCTGTGAGTTGTAATAGTAGATGGTCGCAAATACCACCGACACCATCGGCACCACAAGCAAAATAGTATTCATAACACCGAGCAGTGCTTTTTCAGGGTGCGCGTCGAGCATGAAAAATCCGACGGTTGCCAGCAGCAGAAAAGCCGTGAAAAACAGCAGAATCCAGTTGCGGATCAGGTCTGTGATGATAAATCTTGTTATTCTAAACATAGCTGTTTTCAGATTTCAGCACTTTTGCAATCATGCGGTTGAGGCGATCTTCCGAAGTCTCTTTCTTCAGATCTTCGAGCGTTCGGTAAAAAGTCAGTTTTCCATCCATCAGGTAAGCAACGTCGGTAGTAATTTCATCGAGATCGCTGAGGATGTGCGAGGTGATCAACACCAGTTTTCCCTGCTCCAGCGAAAGGCGAAGCTGATCTTTCAGGATTTCATTCGACACGGGATCGAGTCCTGCGGTCGGCTCGTCGAGGATCAGCACATCGGGATCAAACAAAAATGCCAGCGCTGCACTCACTTTCTGTTTCATTCCACCCGAAAGTTGCCCCAGCTTTTTTCCGGCCATCGATGGCACATCAAAATTCCGATAAAGGGTGCGGTCGTATTCTTCCTCCCGGACATCCTTCCGCAAATCCTGCATCAGCGAAAAGAGCTGCCGCACGCGCATGTGTTCCGGGAAACGTTGAATTTGCGGCATGTATCCGATGGTTCTCCGGTATTCGCTGGTGCCGAGAATCGATGTTCCTTTAAACAAAATGTCTCCGGATTCCGGACGTACCATGCCTAGAATAGTCTTGATAAGTGTGGTTTTCCCCGATCCGTTCGGACCGATCAGCGCTACACTTTGTCCCGGCTTGAATGATAGACTAATGTCGTTCAGTACTTTCTGTCGGTCAAAGGTTTTATTGAGATGTTGGATTTCAATCATGAGCAACTACAGGTTTCATACTTGGGTTCTCGTCTACCAAATGTTCTGGAATCAATTGCGGAAAAATCCGCTCTGCTGCGTCGAGACTGTTGATAAGAAAGCTGTGCAGCAGCATACTCGCCGCAGGAATGTTTTGGGTAATCAGCGCAAAAAGGTTCACCGGCCGGTGCGGAACATCGCCCACCCCATCGCGATCCAGATCGTAGCCGCGATACTGGCTCCAGTAGTTTCCGTCGAAATAATTACGGTTTTGTTTGGTATTGGTGATTACCTCAAAGGTGTTGCCGATGAAATCATTTCCGATGATCTCGTTGTCGAGACAGTTTCCTTTGATGTCCATCGCCTGACCATTGCCTACGAAGCGGCAGTTGCGAATGTGAATGCGGTTGGCACCTTCGGCATAAATCCCGATGGTGTTTCGGTGAAAGGTATTGCCGCTGAGTTTGCCGTCAGAAATTTCTTTCAGCAGCAATCCATAGGATGCGCCTCCCCAGTTTTCTTCAAACAGGTTGTTGGTCATTTCAATTTCCTTCGAGAACATCACCGCAACACCGGCACCGTTGTGTTTGAAGATGTTGTCCTCGTATATGTCGTTGTTCGAAAACATGAAATGCAATCCGTAGCGAAAGTTGTTTTCGCTGGTGTTGCCCGAGATGAGGCTGTTGTCAACAAATTCAAAATAAATACCGTCGCGGTGTCCGGTGAGGGTGTTGTTGGCCACAAGAATCCGCGTGCCTTTCCAGATGTGAATGGCATTTCCGGCGCGTACTTCATCGGTTGCTGATCCCAAAATACGGTTGTTTTTCACAATACAATCGGTGGAGTATTGCAGGTAAATTCCGAAAAATGTGTTCAGCAGAATATTGTCTTCAACTGTGACATGCCCAACTCTGTTTAGCCGGATGGCTGCACGATCTTTGATGAAACTCACCCCGATATTCTGCAACTGAAAACCTGAAATCGTAACCGAATCGGAAGTCACCACAATAATCTCATCACCATTCTGACTGTCGAGCACCGGGTAATCCACTCCGAGTAACACGAGCGGCTTATTGATGTCAATCATCTCCACGTGATAGTTTCCGGGCTGCACGAGTAGGGTGTCGTACGGATTTGCGTTTGCGATGGCTTGCTTCAGGTTCTCGCCCGGGGGGTGAACCGAAGTAACAGCAGCAAAAGCATGAGAGTCGGAAAGGATTACAATCAGAAGGAGAAAACGCAGGAAACTAAAGTCACCAGTCTTCATTCAGTAAATAATCTTGAATTCCGGTCCAGTCGAATGGCTGTCCCGCAAATTTTTCTGCCGTTGTAGCATTAGCTATCACCAGCAGATTGGCTCCCATTGGACTTCGAACAGAGTCCGAAATAATGAAATGCATGTTTTCTGCAGGACGTAGTGCGCCGGGTTCATCGTAGGGAACCGCCAGCACATGCGCATATTCGTGTTCGTTTTCGTCCATGTAAGGCACCATACATTCTACTGCATCGAATTTATAAATGCGGCCTTTGTCGGTGACCAGCTCGGCGCCGAATTTAGAATCGGCAATATTCATTCTGCAGTAATCACATTGGTCTTTTCCGAAGTTTATTGGTTCAGGACCATTGCCGCAGGCAAAGGCAAAAGCCAATGCTGCAAACATCATCTTCACATGTAGTTTCATGCAGTAAGGGTTTTTAAAAATCTTTTTCTGAAGAAGAATGCGAGTACGGCAAACAATCCGGCCAGGCTGAGATACAACGATCCCACATGCGGATAGGAGGTGACGTAAAAATTCAGCAGGTCCTTTTCGCCAAACAATGGTGGCTGGTAAGTCATTCCCGGAACTTTAATGGCGGCCATCGGGTCGAGATTGTGGCCGTAATCGTAAAGCCAGAGATAAAAGTCATAAATGCCGAGTATACCGAGGATGACGAGAACTATTGTCCAGGTGAGGTATCCCCATTTATGGTTAATCGCTGCGGCAATCAGGCCAAGTACAATCATCGCATAAACGATATACGGAAAGTACTTCAACTCGGGAATAGAATCGGGTTCAATGTATTTCATCCCGATGTAGTGGTTCAGAATGTTGATGTTCTGCACAATGTTCTTTTCACTTCCTGTGATTTGATTCACCCAGATATGCAGTTTTAATCCTCCGGGAAACTGGGCAGCATCCAGGGTTATTTGCCAAAGAGGAGCAGTAAATACCAGGCCGAGAAAAACGCAGCCCACAATCATCAATATGCGCGGTAAATGTTTCAATAGATTTCTGTTTTTGCGGAAAAATCCACAGGATTGCGCGTTTCTCGCCTGGTTTTTAAATTACTGTTTGTTCTGCGCCAGATTTTTCCTGGCTTCTTCAAAGAAATTATTGGCAGCAGAGGCATTTTCACGTAATTCTTCGTTCAGCCCCCATTTAATCGGCACATCCGATCCTGCAGGTGATACCCGGATGTATCCCGTCATTTCCTGGTGCAGCGCCGAACAAAAGTCAGTACAGTAAAATGCCATAACACCCATTCTGTTTGGTTCCCACAACAAAGTTTGGGTCTGACCAGGCATTATCAGCAGGTTGGCAGTATTTGCTCCCTGCACCGCAAATCCGTGCGGAACGTCCCAGTCCTGCTCCAGGTTGGTAACGTGGAAATATACTTTGTCGCCCATTTTGATTCCCTCTATGTTATCTGGAGCCAGGTGACTGCGCATGGCGGTCATATAAACATGTACTTCATTTCCGTTGCGCTCTACACGGGTTTTGCCTTCGCCGAGTGTGGCGTGCGGATGCGTATTTTCTTCGATGTTGAAGATCTTAACACTGTTCGGTGCAATCTTGTCCGCAGCAATGGCCTGAGCATAATGTGGCTCTCCTTTGGTTGGGAAATCCAGAAGCAGCTTCATTTTATCTCCGCTGATATCGAATAATTGAGCAGAGTGCGCAAGTTCTGGTCCGGTAGGTAAGTAGCGGTCTTTGGTGATTTTATTCATCGCCACCAAATATTTTCCATCCGGATTTTTAGTTTCTCCACCAGGGATCATCAGGTGACCGGGAGAATAATAGGTTGGAACCCGGTCGAGAATTTCTTTGGTTTCAACATTCCATTTCACCACTTCTGAAGAAATAAAGAAAGTAGTGTAGGCGTTTCCGCGGCCATCAAACTCGGTGTGGAGTGGTCCGAGACCTGGTTTGACTACGATTCCGTGGAGCGCGGATTCATAATTAATAATCGGAATACCGTCGATGTCGCCTTCGAAATCTTCATTTTCGATAGCTTCCATTATCTTGTCGAAAGAATACACCGACATATCGGCAGAGAGTTTACCGTTTCCAACAATATATTCACCGGTTGGATCAACATCGCATCCGTGTGGTGATTTCGGAACAGGAATAAAGTATACCATATCCGGACAATCTTCTGGTTTCAGAATTCGGGTGGTGGTCATTTCGTTGGCATTCACGATACCTGTAGCGTGTTCTTTCACATTGTGATAATATGAAGCGCTGCGTTCGGTGAAGCGACCATCTGCCATGTACTCCTCGGCTTTTTTCCAGTTGATCACCGCCATCAGATCTTTGTCTTTTTGCGATGCGTTTACCTCGAGCAGCGTGTGTGCCTGCTCAGAATTATAGGTAGTTAAAAAACTCCAGCCATGAGATTTACCTTTTCCGTTTCGGGCAAGGTCGTAGTTGAATCCTGGCATTTCAATCTGGAATTCCAAAGCCATTTCGCCGCTTTCCTGGTCAACAGACACATAGTTGATCAACCCTTTAAAGTTTTCTTTGTAAGAATCGATCGGCACATCGGCCTGTGGAATGGGAGTACTGAAACGCGTACCTGATACCAGATACTCTGAATTTTCGGTGATGAACGGCGCGCAATGCAATCCGGCAACATCTGGAATTTCGAGTATTTCTACCGTTTCGAAGGTGGTCAGATCTATCCGTGCGATACGTGGGGTATTGTTTCCGTTGACAAAGAGCCACCGGCCATCAAAGTTTCCATCGGTCTGAGAAAGTTCGATGTGGTGAGAGTCATCCCACGGCACTTCGCCATAAGAGGTCATAAACATTCCTTTTGTTTCTTCGCTGTATCCATATCCGTTTTCAGGATATTTTGAAAACACAGGAATTTCGCGCAATAAACGTCCGGAAGGCAATCCATAAGCCGTAATCTGGCCGCTGAATCCCCCGGAGAGAAATGCGTAGTATTCATCATATTCGCCGGGCGCTACATAGGTGTGCTGTGCAGCATCACCTTCTACTACTTGTTGTACGTCTCGCTGTTGGCATGAAAAGAACAGACTGGTTAACAGCAGCAGGATGAAATTTTTGTTTTTCACGATTGAGGGTTTTAGTGTGTATTTAATATAAGGACAGCCTTAGGTGGCTGCTTCGTCTTTACTGTTTACCTGCGCCACATCATTATCACGCATGAATTCAAGAATATCACGGGCGTCTCCGATCGAAACATTTTGATTCGGCATTCTGGTGAGACACTGCTCCAATAATTCCTGTGCTTTCGGATCCTCGGCCAGCATCACATCGGTGTTGGTGATCATATTCATGATCCACTCCGGGCGGCGGCGATTGGTGATTCCTGCAAACCCAGGCCCTACAACCCGTTGATCTGTGAGTTTATGACACGACGCACATTTCATTTCAACAATGGCCTGGCCTCTGGAGGACATGTCCTCATTCAGTGGATCGGTCAATGATACATTTTTAATCTCCCCAAGTCCTTTACCTTCCTTAATGGATTGTGGTACTTCTTCTTTCGCTGGTTCGGCGGTTGGGGGTTTTTGTGGTGAAGTGGTTCCGGGAGCGGTCTGGCTGTTGTCGCCGCAGGCAACAAACATAGCGCTGAAAATAAGTAGATAACAAAGTTGAAGGGTTCTCATTTTTCTGGTTTTTATTTAATTAGTATTATCTTGATCGGTAAATATATATTTTCTGGTACTTCTATAAGTCAAAAACGGTACATATTGTTTTTGCCGGACAAAAGTTCCTGAGAGCAAAATGACAATTCCGAGGGGGAGAAAGACGGTAGCTGCAAACACTATTTCGTAATAGGCGGGGAAGAATCCCCAGCCAATCCACAGCCACAATCCTTGTAAAAATAATAATAACTCAGTAGAAATAAAACCTATGAGGATTGAAATTAAACCCCAACGAATCAAGTTCGTTTTTTGATCCAATATTCCACGTGCAGTCAGTGAGGCCAGTACATAGCAGGTAATAGAACCCAGCATGGTGAGGTGAATAAAACCCACCACAAATTGCCGGATGGTATAAGAAATGACTGCTACCTGTGGAATTACTACCGCAGTTTGAATCAATATTTTCCCGCCGAATGAAACGAAGGCAAGAATTAATAATGCTTTGGTGAGGGTAGTTGCCGAGTGAAAAAAAACAATTGAATGCTTCTTTACAATCTGCCAGAAAACGACGAGCGCTATGAGTTGAATCAATACACCAGCACTGTTGAGGTAAAAAATCCAATCTTCGGGAGTGGACCAGGCCACGGAAAGCGCATAGGTCAGTGCAGTGGAAATGAGTAATAAACCATAAAACCATCCGAAACGCTGCTTGGAAACGATTCCACCGGTCATCTCTATCTGCTGAAAAACGAGTGCCATTACAGCAAATGTAAACCAGCCATTAAACTGAAAATGCAGAAAGAATTGTATGGAGGCATAGTATAATACACTGTCGCCAAACAGACCTGTACTGATGGGGCCGATCAGCCAAACACCGATGGTGGAAATCAACATCAGAATTAAAGCGGTGCGCAACAATAGACCTGAAGCTGTGGGTGATTTCCAGATTTTAGGAAGTACAACGCCGGCAATTACATACGAGGTGAGCAATTGTAGTGTAGAAAAAGTAATGGAAACAGCTCCGTAACCTTCAATCGGAAAGCTGATCATCATCCCGACAACGGTCACCTGCGTGATCCAGAAAAGTATATCGTATTTTTTATTCCGGACCTCCTCTGCTGGTAGAAAATGATCCAGTATAATCGCGTACAGCACCAAAAATAACCAGCCCAACATTGCGGTGTGGGAGTGGCCGTGCATCATGCTCCTGAAATCCATCCAGGGCAATTCTGTAACATGTGCCAACCGGAGCAA
>CALDPJ010000160.1 GCA_937911795.1 uncultured Flavobacteriales bacterium
CAGGTTCTGTAAATGACCGGTCGCCCATAGCCATTTCGTAAATCCCAAAGAACTCAAGTCCATGAAATTTTACGAATGGGTTGATCTGAAAAGCGGTCAGTTTGGTGAACCTTGCGTTGTAGCGGCCGTCGAAATCTGTTCCTTCTGCTACTCCCTCTTCGTTGGGCTCGGTTCGCATTACGTTGTAATAGCGTGATCCGGCGCGATCACCACCATACAACCAGGATCCGGATGTCGTTCCGTGATTGGCATAGACGGACCCGGTTAAGCGAAATCTGAAATCATCGCTGAACTGTCGGTCAAACCCGATTTTTCCGTACACCGATGGCTGGTTATCGGTGGTTTCGTTCACCACCACCGTTTGGTTGAGCATACCGTTCGTCAATCCTGCTACCAGAATGAATCCACTGTGATGCACGGTAATTTCCCCAAAGGCTTCTGTGGAAAAGCTGTCCATAATATAGTTGCCAACAAAAGGATTGAATATTGCGCGCGCATTGTCGGTTCTTCTGAAGTGAGCATCACCGTAGTTGAATTCATCCAATCCCAACGTAATGCTGGTGTGGTCCATGATTCCAGAAAGAAATCCTGGCTTGATAAAATCCAGCCGGTCAATCTGAATGTGACCACCTTTTATCCAGGCTTCATTGTGGTGCCGGGCAGATAAATAGGTTCGCAAATGCAACCGCATTCCGTTCAGCAACTGAACGTCGAGGTTTAGATTTGCCGTAGGAAGGTTGAAATTCGATCCGAGATCCACGAGATTATCCGCGGTATTGCTGTGTGTGATTCCCTGAAACTGCAGTGCAAAATCTCCGCCCACACGCACTTTCAAACCGTCATAAGGAACGGTGTCGGTTTTGGTAGTTTCAAAAGTATTCAACCCCATTTTATTATTGGGGCGGTAAAATTGCAGATCCGGCTGTTGTGCCATAGCTACAGACGGCAACAAAACAGAGAGAACGAGTAATGCAGAACCGAAGCGTTTAATGCTTTTCATGATGAAAATTTTTATTTGGTTTTAAATGTTGTTTCGAACTGAATATTCAGTTGATCACCGGTTTTAATGGTGCCAAAAACTGCTGTAGGAGGCTTCAGATCAAACTCGCTGAAGCTGATTGGGTGAGAACCTGAAAACGTTACAGCATTTCCACTCAGGGTATAGTTAGCTTTCAACGTCACCATTTTTGTTGTTCCGGAAATCGTCAGTCTTCCCTTTGCAAGGATTTCCTGCCCTTTTATGGATTCTACTCCGGTAAGTTCGAACTGGATGTTCGGATGGCGATCGGCGTTGAGGGCTTTGTAGGCATTGTCATCCATCGAACTCTTGCCACTTTTCAGCGTTTTGGCAGAAAGTTCCAGCTTTAAAGATGGAATGGCTTTAATCGAAGAACCTGCTGTCTCGATTCTGGCCGTACCCGTTGCTCCCTGCGATACCATTTCCCAGTCATGAATACTGGAAGTCCCGGCAACCGTCCATTGCTGACCACCGGAGAGCTGATAATTTTGCTGTGCAAATCCGGGCAAACCCAGCCCTGTTATAATCACTGCCAGTAAAATACTTTTCGTGACTTTTAAAATACGCTGACCCGGAGAAAAATTTGAATGTTTCATTTGTGTTAGTCTTAATGTCTATCAAATGTACGCTTAGTTTTCCACCATATAAATGACCATTGTCATGTATAAACATGACAAAAGCCAAGTTCTTGAATCTTCCCGAAAGAACTGGATTCTATCCTACCTTGCAAGTGAACGGTGGACTGATGAAAACGAGCTGAAAAATAACTTCTAATCAAAGGCGAGCAGAAGTCCCACATGCCAGTTCAGGCTGTTGATGGCACCAGGGGTAGATACGGGATGATCGACTTCTCCGGATTGCCCGCTGAAACCGGTATTTGTGCCCAGATAATAAGTCACTCCCGTGTCTAGTTTAATGCCAAAACCGAAATCCTCTTCGGTTGCACAAACCAGCCGTTTCAGGTTGATGACCGTTCCCAGGCCAACGCCGGCCTGAATTCCGGTGCGGCGGTAGTCGAAGCATGGATATTCTTCACGTATATCCTTCTGGCTCATCACCACCTCTCCGCTTTCTACAGAAGTTCCTTCACTAACTTTTCGGGTGGTATATGAGGAAATGGTACCGATTCTACCTTCAGCGTAAGGTTCAAGCACGGCTTCACCGGTGAAATGATATCTGGTGAAAGCATGAAACTGAGTCAGCATATCTTTTTCGTTAAAATCGGCAGCTACCAAACCGAATTCCGGATCCCTAAACGTCATACCGAATGATTCATCATTGTATATGCTCTGCCCTATTTCCATTCCGAAGCTAAACGGCGACTGACTGCAACGGTACATCGTAATCAGTGAAATTCCCTTTACCGGAGAACCAGATTCGAGATTGTATGCCGCCAGACCGGGCTGAAGATTAAAAGCAGCACCTACAGTAAGTTGTGCCGAAAGCGATTGAACATAAGCGCAGGCAATGAGCAATAAGTAAAAATTCTTCATGGTCTAACGATTTGGTGGAATGGTTGTTGAAATTAGCAAATTTTGCTTAAACAGAGGCAGAATGATGCCGGTTAAAACGAGTTTATCTCTATTTTTAAGGAAAATTAATGCAGCAGCGGTTCATTCATTTGAAACTGATCGCTAATTCCGTTACCTTTGCCGCCATTGCATTTTCTATAAATTATTGATTGCATAATGATTAGTCCGAAAGAAGAACTTGTTCAGCAACTGGATACCCTGTTGCAAGCTCCGAACTTTGAGCGCAACATCAACCAATGTGCCTCGCTCATAGAACAATACCTCCAGCTCGACCTGGAAGAGAAAATAGAAGAAGGATTGATCGAAGAGATGTCCGAAGAAGAAGATGCACACCAGCAGGAAGAAAGTGAGGCGGAAACTCGAAAGGATTCTGACGTAGATGGTGAATCTTCCGAAGCGGGTGAATCTGCTTCCGCCGGCTCTGATGATGACATTTATATGCCTCCGGCCGATCCGTTGCAGGAGCGCATGATTTCGCTCATCGACCGCTACAACGAAAAGCGCGAGGAATTGCTCGGCATCATTCTCAAAGACGAGGAAGAAAACTTCAAAAAGAAAAAGGCACTGCTCGAATCGTTGAGAAAACTCATCGAAGAGGAAGAAAATATCGGCAAAGCATTCAAAGAGTTCAACCAGATTCGCGACGACTGGAACAGCGTTGGCCCTGTAGCCGAAAAGCAACGCCAGAATCTGCACCGCGACTACAGCAACCTGATGGAGTTGTTCTATTACAACATCAACATCTATAAGCAGCTCAAAGACCACGATTTAAAACGCAACCTGGAACTTAAGCAAGATGTACTTCAGCAACTAAAAGACCTTCAGCAACACAAGGATCTGCGCACGTTGGAAGAAGGTGTAAATCTCTGCATCGACCGGTGGAACGACATCGGACCCACCAGCCGCGAAGAATGGGAAAAGCTGAAAGAAGATTTCTGGTCGCTGGTAAAGGAAACATACAACACCATCCGCGATCTGCACAAAGATCGTCGTGAAGAGCAGAAAAAGAACCTCGAGCTCAAAGAAGAACTGGTTAAAAAGGTGAATGAAATCGCCGAACTCGATCTTCAGCACCTCAATAAATGGCAGGAAAAAACGGACGAAATCATCGCCCTGCAGGAAGCCTGGAAGAAAATCGGTTACGCCTCGCGCGATAAGAATGAAGCCGTCTGGAAAGAATTCCGCGGAGCCTGCGATAAATTCTTTGAAAAGAAACGCGCATTCTTTAAGGACATCCGCAAGGAACAGGATGAACATGCAACTAAAAAAGAATCGCTGATTGCCCGCGCCGAAAAATTAAAAGACAGCACCGACTGGAAAAACGCCACCCGCGAACTGATCAACCTTCAGAAAGAATGGAAGGAAGTGGGATCGGCACACCAGCGCGTAGAACAGAAACTTTGGCGCCAGTTCCGCGGAACGTGCGATCATTTTTTCAAGCGCAAAAAAGAATTCTTTGCCACGCTCGACGATCGTCAGGCAGATAACCTGAAACAAAAAGAAGCGTTGATTAAAGAACTCGAAGCATTTCAGTTATCCGGTGAACAAATCAAGGATCTGGAGGCGCTGAAAGATTTCTCGCAACGGTTCAATGCCATCGACCACGTTCCGTTTAAAGACAAGGACCGCATTCACAAAGCGTATTCCGATGCGCTCGATGAAAAATACAAAGGCCTGAAAATGGACCGCAGAGATCGTGAAGCAGAACAGTTCAAAAACCGGATTGCCACGCTGAAAGACAACGATGCCGATCACGTTGTGGAACGCGAAGCCCGAAATCTGCGCGACCGAATGTCGAAACTGAAGGCAGAAGTTATTCAGCTCGAAAACAACCTTGGGTTCTTTGCCAACTCGAAGGGCGCCGATGCGCTGAAGAAAGACGTTGAAAACAAAATCAACCGCGCAAAACAGGAAATCGAAGATCTGGATCGCAAACTGCGCGTGGTGAAAAAGATGGCATGAGCCGGAAACCAAGCTCCTCCCTCCCGCCCTACATTAAGTTTCCGCTGATTGCAGTGGGGATCATGCTGTTGGTAAAACTCACCTATTTCAACCTCGGAGTGGATATTCAGGTGGCTTCCAACCACCAGATCTTTATTCATATGGCGTTGATCATCCTTTCCATCTTCTTCACACTGCAGGTGATGGACCAGCAACCCGATCGTCCCGACAGTTTCATCGACGACGCGAAAGACGGATTTAAAGCCGGAGCCATGTACGCGGTGCTCGCAACTCTGCTGGTGGTGATTTATTACAATTTTATCGATACCGCGTTTTTCCCGGAAATGCAGGAGCGGATTTACCAGGACCAGATTGGCGATGAATCGGACTTAACGGAAGAAGAGAAACGCGAAAAAATCGAATCGTTCTTCAACGTCAGCAACTGGACACTGGCCACGATGACGGGCTACCTGGCGCTGGCCATTGTATATTCCCTGCTCATGGCGCTTTTCATGAAGGTGCTGCGCAAAGTGCGACACACCGGACCCAATCAGGATGCGCCGAGCAACGATTTGCCGAATTGATCGAGATCTACTCCGTCAAAATTTCCGGAGGTCATCAGCAACAAATTACTTCCGGGCCAGGAATAATTTTGCAGCCAGTTTAATACTTCTTTTGTTTCGGTAAACACAATCAAATCTTTGCGCTGGAATGCATCGCGGACTTCTTCGATACTCAGTGAGTCGAGTTTCTTGTGGGCAATGGTCTGTGGATTGAAATACACGATGGCCGAATCGCATTGATCCATCGTACCGGCGTATTCCTGCAGAAACTCTTTATTGAGGCTGCTGAACGTGTGCAGCTCCATACAAGCCACGAGCTTGCGGTCGGGAAATTGTTTCTGAACCGCCCCGACCGTTGCTACGAGTTTGGATGGCGAATGCGCAAAATCCTTGAACACTGCAGAAGCATTGTTGGAGGCAATTTTCTCGAGGCGCTTTGAAGCTCCGGTGAAATCAGCGATGGCTTCGTAAAAATCGCCACTATCGATACCAAGTTCTGCGCAAACGAGTCGAGCCGCATTCAGGTTCATGAGGTTGTGATCACCAAAAACCGCGACCGGAAGATTTTCATCCATTCCGGTGACGAGATGCGTCACTCCGTTTTCAATTCGATGCGGATGAATGCCGTAAGGTTTTAAGTTGAGTCGTTTGTTTCCTTCAACAAGTGCATTCAACGCGTCGTCTTCGCTGCAGTAAATTAAAGTTCCGCCGGGTTCTATCAGATCAACGAATTGCCGGAACTGATCTACATAATTGTCATAGGTAGGAAAAACGTTGATGTGGTCCCACGCGATTCCGCTCAGCACCGCAATGTGCGGACGGTAGAGATGAAACTTCGGACGGCGGTCAATCGGTGAAGAGAGATATTCGTCTCCTTCGAAAACAGCCACCGGAGCCGATTCGGTGAGTCGCACCATACAGTCGAAACCTTCGAGTTGCGCACCCACCATATAGTCGGTATCCATTTTCAGTTTGTTCATGACATGGAGGATCATGGCCGTGATGGATGTTTTGCCGTGACTTCCGCCGATGACCACGCGTTTTTTGTCTTTGGCCTGTTCGTAGAGAAATTCCGGGTAACTGAAAATTTTCAGTCCCAGTTCTTCTGCCTTTTTGAGTTCGGGGTTGTCGGCGCGGGCGTGCATCCCAAGAATTACAGCGTCCAATTCAGCCGTGATCTTATCCGGGTTCCAACCATCGGATTCCGGTAGTATGGAATTGTTCTTCAACCTCGTCCGAGAGGGTTCAAAGATCTGGTCATCCGATCCGGTGACGTGGTAACCTTTGCGGTGCAGCGCAATGGCGAGGTTGTGCATGGCGCTACCGCCGATGGCGATGAAGTGGACTTTTTTCACAGTTGAAATTTGTGTAAAAGTAAGCTGCGACGTGGTCGTCTTTTACCGGTAGTACTATGACTTTTTCACAGGGGAGTGTTGCTTTGAGTATACAATTATCTACCCGACTCAAAATTCCTTGCGATCCTCGCGCCTCCCTGTCCGTCCGGCAGGCGGGCATTGCGCACCTTGCGGTTAAATGTTTTCACGCAGAGCCGCAAAGTAGGGCGCAAAGGACGCAAAGGGAAAATATACACTTATAAAGTTTGATGCTCATTATTATTCGGTTCATTACCTTAGCGCTTCTCACCCAAAAAGAGAAGAAAATGACTATCTACCCCATAGAAACCGGCAATTTTAAACTCGACGGAGGCGCGATGTTTGGCGTGGTTCCGAAATCACTGTGGAGCCGTACCAACCCTGCCGACGAAAACAATATGTGCACCTGGAGCATGCGCTGTATGCTGATTGAAGATGGTAAGCGGTTGATTTTAGTCGATACAGGTATTGGAAACAAACAAAACGAGAAATTCTTCAGCCATTTCTATTTGCACGGTGATCATTCTCTGGATGGATCCCTGCAGAAACTCGGCTTCTCGAGAGACGATATCACCGATGTTTTTCTGACCCACCTGCATTTCGATCACTGTGGCGGTGGTGTGGAATGGAACGAGCAGAAAGATGCTCTGCGACCCGTTTTTAAAAATGCGACCTACTGGAGCAACGCCCGGCACTGGAAATGGGCCACAGAACCCAACGCACGCGAAAAGGCATCCTTTCTCAGCGAAAATATTCTGCCCATGGAAGAAAGCGGCCAACTGAAATTCATATCTGTGAATGAAGATGATTTCCTCACTTCTACTCCGCTTGGGTTTGATGTGTTTGTTATGAATGGCCACACCGATGCGCAGATGCTTCCTGTGATCAACTACAAAGACAAAAAACTGGTTTTCGTGGCCGATCTGCTGCCCAGTGTGGGCCACATTCCGCTGCCCTACGTGATGGGTTACGATACACGGCCGCTGCTTACGCTCAGTGAAAAAGACCAGTTTCTAAAACGCGCTGCCGACGAAGAGTTTGTGCTGTTCCTGGAACATGATGCTCAGAACGAATGCTGCACCTTAAAACATACGGAAAAAGGCGTTCGGCTGGGGGAAGTGATGAAGTTTGACGATTTATAATGGTTAATGGTTAATGAATTAGTGGTTTAAGTTGGAACTCATTCCTTGACCAATAAATAAATCACTTCGCTTCCTGCGGAGATAAATCCGCCGCCGGAGTGGTTTCTTGCTGAGGTACTGACGAGTTTATATCCTTCACTGATCTGTTTTTGATTTTGTCTCTGAAAGCCAGTTGTTGATCATTTTCCACTCCAATATACCGTTTATCGTACAACCTCTTCCGGGCCAAACCAGTTGAGTATCATGGAATCGCCCTTCTCATCCTCGATACGCAACGATGACATGATATTGCTGATCACTATTCTCAGTTCCTGCCGGTCATTCGCATAGAGATAGATGCGTGCAAATACCTGGTTCAATGTTCCCTCTTCTGCCATAGTTTCACCGGCATGTCGAAACTGGAGGATGTGGTACACCCTTTCGTGATTACGGATTTCTTCAAGACCATTTATTTTAGAAATCGTTCCGTTTTTGAGCAAAACAACGAGCACAAAGTAAGGACGATTAAAACGCGGATTATCGGTTTTTCCGATATCCCAGCCACTGAATGATCCGGTGAGGGCAAACCGGATGTGCATGGCCAGCAAGTCGATGCCGGTGTGGTGTTGAATCGGTAAATAACCCGCCCCACCCGACAATCTTGGGCCCATTTCAAACAGAATCATCTGGTTATCGCGGACAAATCCCTGGAGAAAAAAAGTACCGTTGTGCATTCCCAGACCCGACATCATTTGCTGAAGCCGGTCGTGTACCTGCTCAAAATACATATCGATATACCGCGACGGAAAGTAATAACCTACAGGTTGCGGTGCCTTTCCGAATTGTTCGTTGTTCATCAGCCGGTCGGCCATGGCAGAAAGACTCACTTTTCCGTTCTGGATGGTCAGGTACAGGTACACATCATCTCCAACAATGAATTCTTCCACCACCACTTCACCAACGGTAGAAAAACCCAGCGCTTTTTCCATGGCAGGTTTCAATGTGCTGGCATCGTGACAGACCGAAATTCCTTTGCTGCTGTAACTGTCGGCGGGTTTTACAATGACGGGAAAGTCAATATCGGCCGGATTTTCTGAAATCACTTCAGCGGGAATATCTTCAGCTACTTTCAGTCCGTATTTCCGGCACAACTCTTTGAAACGAACCTTGTTCAGTGTTTGATTGAGTTGTTCTTCGGTTGCGTAAAAAGGCATATTCAGTGCTTCGCAGACGCGCGCACACGGAATGAGATTGATGTCTACGTAGCCGGTAAAAACGCCGTCCACTTTCTCCTGTCTGGCCAGTGCAATGAGTGCTTGAACATCCAATGTGCTGACATCGTACGCCTGATCTGCAACGGCTTTTGCAGGCGCACCGGGAACGTAATCGGTTACGATGGTTTTCACACCCAGTTCGCGGGCCTTTTCCACTACGTGAATCATGAGTGGATGCCCGCCGAGGAGTAATAGTTTCTTGCCGCTGAGATCGGTTGGAAAAGATTCGGTAACTGGTGCGTTTGATGACAATTTCAAAAAGTTTGGGCTTCAAAAGTAATAAGAATTGAGAGGGAGATTTAGTACGGACCGGAAACCAGGATTTTTTTATCCTCAGGGTCTCTTTGAGTGACACTGAGGGAGATGAATAGTTTCTTTTGTCATTTCGACCGGAGTGACGACGCAGGAGGAACGAAGTGGATAAATCTTTGATTCTGGTTCAGAACCCGATTTTTTCGAAATAATAGAATATCTCTCAGGAACTGAAGCTTCAGTTCGAT
>CALDPJ010000161.1 GCA_937911795.1 uncultured Flavobacteriales bacterium
TCCGGATTACCTGATTAAACAGGAAGAATGTAGGCGAATGGCTGAAACAGTATGCGATTTCTGTTTGCTTAGTCTGAGTCATTGTCAACCAGTCTGTATCTCCCGGAGTTGGAAGACGTGATGCCTTAAGGAATAATCCGGGCGGCTTTGAAATATATGGTTGAGGCAATCAGGAAAGAACGCCGGAAATCAGAAAAAGCTACTCTCTTGCTTCGGTAGAATCACCTTCCGCATCTTGATCTTCAGCAACATTCTCCACTTCCTTTTTGAAAAACGCCTTCTGACCAATCACAATAATCGCCAGACCGATGCTGATGGCGGCGTCGGCAATGTTAAATACCGGGCGAAAAAACTGGAGCCGATCGCCTCCGAAGTAAGGCACCCAATCCGGCCAGTGCGTATCGACAATCGGGAAGTAGAGCATATCTACCACATAGCCGTGCAACAGCGTAGTATATCCACCTTCGGGCGGAAGAAAACGCGCTGTTTCTGTACTGAAATACGGGCTTTCACTGAACAATACACCATAAAATACGCTGTCGATAATGTTGCCCAGTGCGCCGGCCAGCACCAACGCAATGCTGTAAATCAAACCTTTCGGAGCACCTTCGCGAATCAGCTTAAGCAGGTACCACGTAAATCCGGCGGCAGCAATCAGGCGAAAAAGGGTGAGCAACAACTTGCCGCTCTCTCCCCAGAATTCCATCCCGAAGGCCATTCCGGGATTTTCAATAAAGTGTATGTAAAACCAATCACCGAAAACCGGGATGGATTCATCCAGGTGCATATTCAGTTTCACCCATACTTTGCTTGCCTGATCGATGAACAGAACAGAGAATATGATCAGAAGCGCTTTTTTTAACAAAGCTGCTTACGAATTCTGGGAGTTTTTGGCTTCGATGCTTAAGGTGGCATGCGGCACCAGACGAAGCCGCTCTTTGCGGATCAATTTACCTGTAGCCCGGCAAATACCGTAGGTTTTATTCTGAATACGGGTAAGTGCGTCTTCAAGATGTTTGATGAATTTTTCCTGACGGGAGGCCAGTTGAGCGGTTTCTTCCCTGGAAAGCGTTTCTGAACCGTCTTCCATCATTTTGAAGGTAGAGGCGGTATCGTGTGTGCTGTTGTCGTCTTCGTGAGAAAGTGATTTCTTCAACAAAACGAGATCTTCACGGGCTTCCGCCAATTTTCCTTCTATGAGTTCCTTGAACTCCGCCAATTCTTCATCAGAATATCTTGTCTTATCAGTCATTGTAATCAGATTGAAAATTTGTTAATGGCAATTTGCGTTGCGATGCCTTCTTCTATTTCTATTTCTACAGGATTGTCAGATTGTACAGTATCAACCATCTCCACAGACCCTGCCAGCGTTTCGGCGCAAATATACTCTAAATTATTCTGAATTGCAGCGTTGATGGATTCGTGCGATTTGATCTGTAACGCAATGCGATCAGTAACCTCCAACCCGCTGTCTTTCCGTAGATTCTGAATTCGATTTACAAACTCGCGCGCAATGCCTTCGCGCTTCAGATCTTCGCTGATGCTGACATCGAGTGCAACTGTCAGACCGCCTTCGGTAGTAACGAGCCATCCCGGAATGTCTTCGGTGCTGATTTCCACTTCATCCATGCCCAGTTTGTGTTCCTGACCATCCAGTATTATCTTCAGTTCCTGCCCGATTTCTGCCTCGCGGATTTGTTCCTGACTGAGCTGAGAAATTGCCGATGCCACCATTTTCATCTGAGGACCGAATCGCTTACCAAGCAACTTGAAATTGGGTTTCATGGTTTTTACCAGCACACTGTTGTCCTCGGATAAAAACTCCATTTCCTTCACATTAACTTCAGACAACACCAGCGATTTTACGGCCTCGAGTCGTTGTTGAAAAGTAGCGTTCAGCACAGGAATCAACACTTTTGCAAGCGGTTGGCGAACTTTAATCTGCTCCTTCTTCCGAAGACTCAGAATCATGGAAGACACCTTTTGGGCGAGTTGCATTTTCTCTTC
>CALDPJ010000162.1 GCA_937911795.1 uncultured Flavobacteriales bacterium
AAACGAATCGAACGGAAATCCTGAATGTTCACCCTCTTGGTAAATTCGGTCACCGGCACTTTAAATTGATACCATATAACTTCCCGATCATCTTCTCTGGATCTTCCGATTACGCGATCGGTAATGTAATTTTGTCCGATCTGCATGGTTGGATGCGCCGGATCTTCGAATTGAACCTCGTATTCGAAATAGGACTCGGATCCATCGAGCGTTAAATCCTGATTGACATCCTCAGTAGAAGGTAAGGTACTGGATTGTGACGGGTAGCTTGGTGCTCCGGGATCTGAAGCCGAACGGGAATTCCCTTCCACTCCATTGTACCGTTTGTAGCGTTCCAAAATGTCCGGCGGATTCGATTGATTATCATAATCATCATCTCTGAAGTATTGATAGTTATCGTTGGCGGGATCTGCAATTATCGCGTTTCGAGCCTCCGGATTCAGCGGGCCAAGTTGATCAAGGAAATCGCTGAAATGACTTTGCTCATCCGGAAAACCACCTCTGGTATCCGGTAATCCATCCAATCCCACGTCTTGATCTGCATTTGAATTGTTGGTGTTATCGAATGCATTTACGATGGATTGGGTGAGCGGCACTCTCCCCCAGTTGGTGTAAGTGGTTATCAAACCTGCTCCGTCGTCCGTTCCATCCGGTGGTAAACCGTTTTCGAAACTCATCAAGCCATCGCGCAAAATATCTTCAGAAACGTTTCCGAGGTGAAAATATAATTTACCACCCGTGGTTGTTCCCAAATCGTTTTGTGAATCTTCGTTGAAAGGGTCCATCACCCAGAACTGTATAAATTCAACATTCGCTTGCTCGAAATCGGTGGTGGTCAGGCTGCGCATGATACCACCCCATCGGCTTTCCGGATCAATCAGGTTTCCGTTCTGGTCCAATCCGGCAGAAAACGCCGAACCTCCCGGAACATCAAAATTGTATTGACCTCTTTCGTTTGGATAATAGGCAAGATCGAAAGTGGGAATATTGGAAGGCACACCGGCGGGTAATTGACGGTTTGGAAAAACCTCAGCTTCCAGAACCTGGCGCTGGTAATGTTTATCGGGGTTGACATTATCCACTTCATTCCGGTAAAACAGCGGGTCGATAATGTGCCACGCAAGGTGGGCCCGATTGTAATTTGAAACCAGACTGTCCACAAACATCGACTCCGGAAATTTATCGTTGTACTGAGGAGGACTGGCAATGGTCCAGTTGATGAAATTTCGAAGATCTATTCTTGACTGGCTCCCTTCAAAATCATCGATGTACGCGTTTCCGGCATTTCCGATGGCTTTGGAATGACCGGGAATCAGGTGCGCAAACTCACCCGAAACAGTAATTGTGGAAATCTCTTTTGTGTTGATCAGCGGAATTGCATCGATCATTTTGGTGAGCATATTCGATTCGGTGCTGTAATTTCCATCCACTCCCCAGATGGTATTCCGCACAGGTTCATCACCGATATTCACTTTTTGAGTCAGTGGCCTTTCATACATGTGCATGAGCGTACCGCCAATGTTAAAGTTTTCGTTGAATCGGTATTCGAGGCGTTGCCCGAGCATCGTTTTCGTCTGAATGCTGAACAACGAATTGCTTTCGAGCGATATTTTGATTGGCGTCTGGGATTCTAATAAACCACTGTTGAGAATCCGAACGCGACCCATGTTGTAATCGACGGTATAATCAACGTTTTCCTGTAGCTGTACACCACCGGCAGTAACACTTACAGAACCTTCGGGGATATTCAGAGCATTGAGCGAAATTTCGTCAGATGAAGACGATTGATAGGATCCTTGAATTTTAAATCGGTTGAGACTTGGAACCAGTGTAGCCGCCGTTTTGGTTGAATCATAGAGCGGCTGGAAGACCACCTGATTTCTAATCGTTTCATTCACGCCATGATCTTCTAGCTGCTCAGCGAGATATGATCCAAATGGTTCGACCGAGGTAAAATATATTCTTCCGTTGGCTGAGTTGATGGTTCCACCCTGTGTTGAAGCAAAATCAACAAAGTCGAAGCGGCCATCAGGTTGCGCTGCTCCGTTCTGGTCCAACCGGTCAAGCCCGAGCAATTGCACCAGCGGAATATCTTCGACACCGTTGTGCGGGATAAACGGAATATCAATTCCCTCGGTAGGGTCGTTGTACCAGACGTTCAGAATAAAATCCTGCGGATTTACCTGATAGGCCCCGAGTGAATAGACGTTTTTCATCATCAGATCCCACAGCGGAATATGAACATTGGTGAGGGAAGCCTTCAGTAACTTAGCGAAAATCGAGTTCGTTCCGGTAATACCATCTGTTGAGAGATCCCCAACCTGATAGCGCTGTCCGTCCAGGAAAAATTCGTAGGATACAGCAAGTCTTTCATCATTGTTCAGTGCCTGATTCAATGAGATGAAACCGAGCTTTTCGTTGTAGGTATATTCACTTTCGGTCAGTCTGCGTGCATTCGCGATCCGCTCAAAGTGCAATGCTTCCTGCATACCAAATCCACCAAGGGCAGATGGCGCTGTATTGAAATTCCGAACCTGCTCGATATCGATCTGATTGTACAATGCGTTTCGGTTATTGGAGGGAATGTTACCGGGGTTGACACTCCAGTTGTTCTGACCGTGCTCGGTCATGGCGTCGAAATTTTCACCGATGTCACTAAACGCAAGTACGTTTCTGGTATCTTCCACATTGGCGCGGTAGTTTACCACCCACACCTCAATCCGGGTAATCTGCACATCAGAGTTTACGATCGGCAAACTGCGCAATGCCTGGTTGTAGCGATCACGGAAAAACCGGCTTAAGAAGAAGTGCCGGTTGGCTTCGTAGTTATCAGCTGAGATGAGGAAATCCTGTTGCTGAGCGCCGCCTTCTACATTGATTTCCTTTTTCTGACCCCGCTGTTGAGAAAAGACGGTGGTTGAATAGAGCTTACCGAATTGCAACTCGGCTTTGATACCAAACAAACTCTGGCTGCCGCTGATCAAAGATCCACCAAGCGGCATGCTTACATTACCGGCTTCGATCTTTTTAATGATCTCATCGTCATAACCCGTGTATTCGAGCTTCATCTGATTCTCAAAATCAAACGTTGCCTGGGTGTTGTAATTGGTGGTGAGTTTCATTTTATCACCGATGTTTCCGATGATATTCATCTGAATGTTCTGGTCGAAATCAAAAGTGGTAATGCTTCTCTGCCGTTCCGGGATCTGTGGATTCTCGTTTTTGTTGATGTTCAGTCCGAAGATCAATTCGGCAGTTCCTTGTGGACGGATGTCGATGGTATTTCCTCCGAAAATCCTGTCGAAAGCCTCCGATTCTACCTTAAGTTGAGGAGCAAATCCTCCGCCTCCTTCTTCTTCGCCTTCCTGTGCCATGGATTCGGCAGCTTCCTTTTCGCGCCAGTAATCGTTCAGCGATTTCTGCATGTCGTAGTTCATGTATTCCTCAAACGACATTACAGTAGGATTCCGGTAATCAATTACGCCGCCGATGCGCTGATAGATGTAGTAATTTCCGGTTGCCGGATCATATTCTACAATGCTCTCGACATTGGATGGATCCTGCAGATTGATTCCCCCTCCTCCTTCACCGGGATTAACATTGTCTTCAATGGGATATGGCATATCAACATCCGGGGTATCCGCCTGTTGAAGATACAGCATTGCCGTTCTTTCTGCCAGAATATCTGCCGGATGACTCAACGCACCGACAGCCTCTCCTGTTACAGAAAAAACCAAAAAGAGTAGAAAAATATTCTGTAGCCGTAAACTCAACTTTCCAAATCCTAATCTCTACATCAAACGAAGAGAAAGCTTTATTAACTCCTCCACTGGCAGCTCTTTCCCCTTTTCTGCCAGTACTTGTTCTATTGCTTTAATCGCTTTCGCACGGTCCAAACCCAATGAACACAGCGCTACTAACGCCTCACTTTTTGCTGTATTGTGCGGGGCCGCTAAATTATCAAAATTTACCCCTGCTGTCAGTTTTTTCTCCTGTAATTCAGCAACAATGCGCTGGGCCAGTTTCGGGCCGATGCCTTTCACACTTTTAATGCGGCTCACATCACCTGAATGGACTGCTGATGTGAGCTCTTCGGGCGATAAAAAAGAAAGAATGGTGCGTGCAATATTTGCACTCACGCCAGAGATGTTGATCAATGCCCTGAAAATATCTCTTTCCTGGGTGCTCGTGAAACCAATCAGCTGATGCTGGCTGGCTCCGGAGCGAACATCCACCGAAACCGCATAATGAATAAGGAGACGGCACGCTTCTTCATTTTTAATTTGATCGAAGGTGTACAACGAAATCTGTACTTCGTAACCCACTCCGCCACAATCGATAATTACAAACGAAGGCTGTTTTTCAACCAGCTTCCCATTGAGTTGTGCGATCATATTTTATTTGTATTGAGCATCTACCACTGCAATCCGCACCATGTTCACAATTTCGCGAACAGAACTGTTGAGCTGAAGGACGTGAAAGGATTTTTTCATCCCCATCAGAATCGGTCCGATGGCTTCTACCTGCCCTATTTCCTGCACGAGTTTGTATGCAATGTTTCCGGCCGATAAATTCGGAAATATGAGCGTATTTACTTTTTTCTCGTTGAGCGGAGAGAAAGGAAATACCTCCGCCAGCATTTCCTTATTGAGTGCAAAGTTGGCCTGCATTTCGCCATCGACTATGATTTCCGGATATTTCTCGTGCAGTGTCTGAACGGCTTCTTTCATTTTCACTGCCTGCTCTCCCCGCGACGAGCCGAAATTGGAATAGGACAACAATCCCAGCACCGGTTGTATCTTAAAACGCCGGACAGTATGGTCGGTGAGCCGCGCAATTTCTACGATGGTATCTTTATCAGGCAACATGTTTACTGTGGTATCAGCAAAAAACAGCGGTCCTTTTGTTTTGGTGATCATGATATACATTCCGGCCACCACTTTGGCGTCTTCTTCTTTACCAATAATCTGTAACGCCGGACGGATAACTTCTGCATAATTTCTCGATGCTCCCGAAATAAGAGCATCGGCAAACCCGGTTTTCACGAGCATGGCACCGAAGTAATTGCGCTGTTGCATCAACTGGCGGGCTTCGTAATTGGTGAGCCCTTTGCGCTGCCGCATTTCATAAAACTCATCGGCAAAGGCATATCTTCTTTCCTGTTCCTGCTGACCTTGCGGGTCTATGATTTCGACCCCATCGAGTTCCAGATGATTCTGCTTGATCAGCTTTTTGATCTTGTCGTGTTTCCCTAACAACACCGGAAACGCGATGCCTTCATCTTTCGCAATTTGCGCTGCCTTCAGCACTTTATAATTATCGCCCTCGGCAAACACCACGCGTTTCGGATTCTGTTTTGCTTTTTGGGTAATTCCTTTCAGCAATTTATCGTCGAGACCAAGGCGTCGGCTGAGTTCGCGCTCGTATTGATCCCAATCGGTGATGGGTTTTTTCGCCACGCCCGATTCCATGGCTCCGCGGGCAACTGCAGTCGCCACAAAAGTGATGAGCCGGGGATCGAGCGGTTTTGGGATGATCATTTCGCGGCCAAAAGTCAGGTTGCGCTGTCCGTAAGCCTCGTTCACTTCTTCGGGCACAATTTCGCGCGCCAGCTGAGCAATGGCATGCACGGCAGCAAGCTTCATGGTTTCATTAATGGTTGTAGCCCGAACGTCGAGTGCTCCGCGAAAAATGTATGGAAAACCGAGTACATTGTTCACCTGGTTAGGATGATCGCTGCGGCCGGTAGCTACAATTACATCCGGACGGGCGTTGATGGCTTCGGTATAGGAAATTTCCGGCTCGGGATTGGCCAGTGCAAACACAATCGGATTGGGCGCCATCGACTGAACCATTTCTTTGGTGACGATATTTCCACGCGACAAGCCGAGAAAAACATCGGCATCTTTCATGCATTCTTCCAGCGTGGTGAATTTGCTGTCGCGGGCGAATTGCGCTTTGATCTCGCCCAAATCTTTTCGCTTTTTACTCAGAACACCTTTGCTGTCGAGCATCCACATTTTTTTCGGATCGGCACCCAGGGCGATGTACAATTTGGCACACGAAATGGCGCTGGGACCTGCACCGTTGATGACGATCCGTACTTCGTCGATTTTCTTTTCGGCTATTTCCAGGGCATTGATTAACGCGGCTCCGCTGATGATGGCCGTGCCGTGCTGATCGTCGTGCATCACCGGAATGTCCAGTTCTTCTTTCAGTCTTCGTTCAATCTCAAACGCTTCGGGAGCTTTGATGTCCTCGAGGTTGATGCCTCCGAAGGTGGGGGCAATGGCTTTTACCACACTTACGAAATGTTCAATTTCTGTGGCATCGACTTCAATATCAAAAACATCGATGTCGGCGAAAATTTTGAAAAGCAAGCCTTTGCCTTCCATCACCGGCTTGGACGCCAGCGGCCCCTGGTCTCCC
>CALDPJ010000163.1 GCA_937911795.1 uncultured Flavobacteriales bacterium
ATTCTCGATCAAAATCTGGAATGGGGAAAGCTTGTGCAAACAGATCACGTTCTTTTTTCAAAGACCAGGAGCATTTTGACCGCGATTGAAAACAACGACATTCTTTTAAACTACCCGTATCAACACTTTAGAGCGTTTGTATTATTTCTACGAGAAGCTGCAATTCACCCTGATGTGAAGGAAATAAAAATCTCCCTGTACCGTGTAGCCCGGCAAAGCCGCGTAATTAATGCCCTGATTTCAGCCGCTAAAAACGGAAAACAAGTGACTGTAATGGTAGAATTGCGCGCGCGATTTGACGAAAGTAATAACCTTGATTACAGTAAAAAGCTTCAAGAAGCCGGCGTTAAGGTTATTTTCGGAATTCCCGATATGAAAGTGCACTGCAAACTGGCGGTTATAACTAAAGTAATAGACGGTAACCCTACGTACCACGCCGTAATTGCCACAGGCAACTTTCATGAATATACGGCCAAAGTTTATAGCGATATGGCGCTCTTTACTGCCAATCAGGAAATTTGTGAAGAGGCTCTGAAAGTATTCAGCTTTATTGAGAAACCATATTTGAATTTTAGGTTCAAGCATTTGCTGGTGGCTCCTGCGGGAATGCGAAACCAATACATCCGAAAGTTAAACCGGGAAATTAAAAACGCAAAGGAAGGCAAAACAGCTTATGTCTTTTTAAAAATGAACAGCCTTGTAGACGAAACCCTCATTCGCAAATTATACCAGGCGAGCCGGGCAGGTGTAAAAATTCGTTTAATCGTTCGCGGAATTTGCTCCCTTATTCCCGGAATAAGAGGCTTGAGCGAAAACATTGAAATACACAGCATTATCGACCGATTCCTGGAACATGCCCGTGTTTTCATTTTTGCCAATGGGGGCGATGAAGAAATCTATATTTCTTCTGCCGACTGGATGGAACGCAATCTCGATTACCGTGTAGAGGTAAGTTGCGCGATTTATGATAAACAGATTCGTTCAGAAATCCGCGACTTCATGGAATTGCAATGGGCTGACAACACAAAAGCAAGGTCCATTGACGGAAGTCTTGAAAATAAATATGTCCCGCACACGCCCGGCACTCCCAGGATTAGAGCCCAGGTAGATTTCTATGATGTGATAGAAAAACACCAGCAAAAATTGATCTGAGAGGCACCGAGGTTTACAACTGCGAGTTTGAGGAAGGTTAAACGAATGCTAATCTATTGAGCCAATTTTTCCCTTAATGTTTTCATGAAGTCTGAAGCGTAAACGAAATCATTAATCTCCTGATTCGTAGTACTTAGAATTTCTTTGCCGGTACCATCCCACCAGTTTTCACCCTTGTAAATAAACATAATATAATCTCCGATTTCGATTACGGAATTCATATCGTGCGAAATCACCACCGTAGTAATATCCATTTCTTTGGTGATTTCTCTAATTAAATTGTCAATAACGATAGATGTTTGCGGATCGAGTCCCGAATTTGGCTCATCACAAAACAGATAGCGCGGGTTCATAGCAATGGCCCGGGCAATTCCAATACGCTTCTGCATTCCTCCGCTGGTTTCCGAAGGATAAAGGTGGTTGACATTCTCCAGATTCACCCGCTGAAGACAGAAATTCACCCTGTCCAGCATTTCCTCTTTGCTCATCTTCGTGAACATCTGTAGCGGAAACATGACGTTCTCCTGTACCGTCAACGAATCAAACAAAGCACTGGCCTGAAACAACATTCCAATGTCTTTCCGCACCTCGGTTCGTTCATGCTGATTCAAATGAATCATTGATCGGCCATCAAACAAAACTTCGCCCTCATCCGGCTCGTGCAAACCAACCATACACTTCGTTAAAACCGATTTTCCGGAACCACTTTGGCCGATGATCAGGTTCACCTTTTTTGGCTCAAAAGTGAAATTGATATCCTTGAGCACATGAAGGTCGCCGAACGACTTCGAAAGATGTTTGACTTCGATCAAATCAGCAAAAGTTGAGTTACAATATAGTTGACAATCAGAATCAGAATACTGCTGTACACCACCGCCTGCGTGCTGGAACGACCAACTGCAACCGCTCCTCCGTGGGTATAGTATCCATGGTAGGAGGCCACTGATGTAATAATAAAGGCAAACAATACCGTTTTGATCAGCGCATAAACGATGTGAAATGGCTTGAAATCGAGCAACAGACCATCTACATAATCCGGAGGAGCTACAACGCCTGTAACAGAACACACGAGCCAGCCACCGAAGAGTCCAAGTGCCATGCTGAAAATTATCAGAAACGGAAAAATGAAAACACTCGAAAGAATTTTTGGGGCGATGAGGTAGGCACGTGAATTTATTCCCATAATATCGAGCGCATCGATCTGTTCACTGATCCGCATGGTGCCCAATTCAGATGCGATATTACTCCCCACTTTACCGGCCAGAATGAGACAGATGATTGTTGGCGAGAATTCAAGAATAATCGATTGCCGGGTTGTGAAACCAACTGTGTAACTTGGAATCAGCGGACTATCAATATTACTGGCGGTTTGAAGGGCAATTACCGCTCCCATAAAAAAAGACATCAGTACAACAATACCGAGCGAGGAAATTCCGATTTTCTCAATTTCCACCAAGGTTCGCTGAAAATAAATCCGCATTTTCTCCGGCCGCCGAAAAACTGCTGCGAGCATGATAAAATACTTCCCGATATGGTGCAATAAAGAAATCAAAGTTGCGGTTTTACTAGTTGACCGTAAATTTACCACGATAATACAAAAGGAATCCTAAACTTCCTTCTTAATTAGCCTATGTTCTCTTATTTTCGAATTTCTCTGCATCTTTGTGCCATGCGATGGATGAAATTAATTGTTGTTCTGGTGTTGGTTTCTGCTACCATGATGAGCTGTGCCGCCAGAAAAAAAAGAAAATGTAACACCTGTCCGAAGTGGACCCAGATTACTCCGGACAAACCTGTTCACCAATACCATGAATTCGGTTAAAAAGGAAGAACTGGCAGCTCGCCTGGCTCCGTTTGTTCCCGAAGGTACTGCGCCGCAAATTGTCGGGCTGATTGCACACCACAAAGTTCGATTCAGAATTTCCCGCCCCAGGAGCTCGAAACTGGGGGATTACCGACCACCCGACCGAACTGCAGGTCACAGAATATCCATCAACGGTGATTTGAACCCGTTTGGATTTTATATTACCACCCTGCATGAATTCGCACACCTCATCGCCTTTGAAAAATATGGAATGCGAATTCCTCCTCATGGCAAAGAATGGAAGATCACCTTTGGAGAATTACTGAAACAATCGTTACAACAGCAGATTTTTCCCGATGAGATAAGACTCGAACTGGAACGATATCTTAAAAGTCCTTCGGCTTCGAGTTGCGCAGATCATGGACTTTCGCGTGCCATCAGGATGTATGATGAACAACCGCAGGTTTTCCTGGAAGAACTTCCTGAAAATGCCAGATTCTCTATCAATGGCAGCCGGGTATTTCAGAAAGGACCCAGGTTGCGTAAACGCTTTCGATGTCTCGATGAACAAAATCAACGGATGTATCTTATCAGCGCCATAGCCGAAGTTGAACAACTCCACTGAAAGTCCCGTTACATCTCTACTTTTTATACCTTTGGCGCGAAAAGTCAGCCATGGACCTTTAATTTCAAAGCTATTTTTTAATGCATCAAAAAATTCATCCGGATAATTACTGTGTAATCATGGCCGGTGGCATTGGAAGCCGGTTCTGGCCGATGAGCCGCACCTACTTCCCCAAACAATTTCACGACATTCTCGGAACAGGTCAAACGCTGCTTCAGATGACTTTCGACCGTTTTCTGTCGATTTGTCCACCTGAAAATATTCTCGTAGTAACCAATGCCGGTTATGTTCCTCTGGTTCAGGAACAGCTTCCACAACTTTCCAAAGAACAGTTGATTATAGAACCGTTGCGCAAAAATACCGCTCCGTGCATCGCCTATGCCAATCATCGTATTGCGACACTCAATCCGAATGCACGTATTGTAGTTGCTCCTTCAGACCATCTCATTTTAAAAGAAGCGGAATTTGCTGAAACTGTGCACATGGCTCTCGATTTATGCAGCACCAATGATGCGTTGTTCACACTCGGCATTAAACCAACCCGCCCCGACACAGGATACGGCTATATCCAGTTTACAGGAGATTCTGAAACTGAAATAAAAAGGGTGAAGCAGGTTAAAACTTTTACCGAAAAACCCGTCCGTGAACTTGCGGAAGAATTTATTCAAAGTGGTGATTTTTGCTGGAACTCCGGAATCTTCATCTGGAGCCTGAACAGTATCCGAAAAGAATTTGAGAAGCACCTTCCGGACGTGGAAGAACTTTTTTCGGGATTAAAGGATGTTTATAATACTGATAAGGAAGAAGGTCAGATTACAAACGTATATACCGTTTGTGAAAATATTTCCATTGACTACGGAATTCTTGAAAAGGCTGAAAACGTTAAGGTCGTACTCAGCGACATCGGATGGAGTGATTTGGGTACCTGGGGTTCTTTATACAATCACATCGAAGATAAAGATGAGCAGGCCAATGCGGTGCTGGGTGAATTGGTCGTAACTTCCGACTCCAGCGGTAACATCATCAAATCTCCTGCGGGAAAACTTGTAGCCATTTACGGGCTCAAGGACCATATTGTGATTGACACCGGCGATGTATTGATGATTTGTCCATTGAGCGAAGAACAAAACATCAAGCATCTTGTAAATGAAGTGCGGTTGAAGGGCGGAGAAGAATTTGTATAATTCTCTCATTTTGTTTTCTTTTATAGCACTATGCTGTCCGAATCTGAAGCACTTCTGTATTGGTTTCTGAATGTTTTCTTCTTCGCAATCCATTTTATACTAATCGTCTTTAACCTTTTCGGGTGGATTTTCCCCCGATTCCGCCGACTGCATTTAATCAGCATCGGCATAACAGCATTTTCATGGTTATTTCTGGGCGCTTTTTATGGTTGGGGTTATTGTTTCCTTACCGACTGGCACTATCAGATAAGGAATGATCTGGGTCTATCAGTAGATTCACCGTCTTACATTCATTTTCTCCTGTTGCGGTTGGGCATTGAATCTTTCTCTGCTGAAACCACCAACATTGCCACTGCCGTAATTTTTGCAGGTTTGGTTGTGATCAGTATTCTGTTCAACGTAAAATCAGCGACAAAACAAAAAGTGATAAAATAAAAAAAGCCATTCTGTTGTTTCAACAAAATGGCTTCTCAATAAGGTTTAAACCTTCTATTCCAAGATAAAAGGTTGGTTGAGGTTGTAAATATTACCTGTAACTACTACAGAATATGCTCCCGGTTCCAGGCCATCAAAATTGATAATGTGCTTCATACTACCTCCATGAGCAGTTGTCATTTCCTGTTGAACAATTGCACCGCTGCTGGCATTGTGAATTTTTATACCAACGTT
>CALDPJ010000164.1 GCA_937911795.1 uncultured Flavobacteriales bacterium
GCCGCCGGCGGCCAGGTGCTGGTGTTCCGCAACCGCCGCGGCTACGCCCCCGTGCTGATGTGCCACGACTGCGGTGCCTTGCAAGCCTCCACCGTCTTGCACAAGGATGTGGAGATGCTTTGCGGGCGCTGCGGCAATCGCCTGCATGTTGGCCGCGGCGAGTGGTTGTCGCGGGCGACCGCGCTGACGCTCACGGCCTTGCTGCTGTTTATCGGCAGTCACGCCATGACATTCCTCACTCTCAAGGTTGCCGGCGCCACCCAGTCGGTCACCATCATGAGCGGCGTGGGCGCGCTGATTGAACACGGCTATTGGCTTCTGGCCGCCCTCGTTTTCACCACCATCTTTCTCTACCCGTTGCTGGAAATTCTGGCTTTGCTCTACGTGCTCATTCCCTATCATCTCGACCGGCCTGCACCTGGCCAGATGCACGTGCTGCGCTACCTGAAAAAAGCTCAGCCCTGGAACATGATGGACGTTTTCCTGCTGGGTGTGTTGGTAACCACGGTCAAACTCAACGATGAAGCGGTGGTGGTACTGGGCTCCGGAATCTATGTGTTTTTTCTATTGGTAGGCCTTCTGCATCTGACCTACCGTGTGATAGATAAAAACAACGTTTGGGCGTGGCTGTACCCCAACAACTGCTTCACCACCAACCGCGATGAAACCCTGTGCAGCTGTGGTATCTGCGAAGCACTGGTGGGGGTGAGTATTGTGCGGGAACACAAGCGCTGCCCACGCTGTGCATCGCCCCTGCACGAGCGCACTCCCAACAGCCTGCAGAAGGTGGCGGCCCTTGTACTGGCCGCCACCGTATTGTATATCCCCTCCAACCTGCTGCCGGTGATGGTCTACGACGAATTGGGCGTAGCCTACGTCAATACCATTCTTTCCGGCGTGGTGGAGCTGATGGAGGCGGGCCTCTGGTTTATTGCCGCCATTGTGTTCATCGCCAGCATCGTGGTGCCGGTTGCAAAACTGCTGATTCTCTATTATTTGGTGTGGTCAGTACAAAAACAGCTGCCCTACGGCGCCCGCCATCGCACCCGTCTGTTCCGTATTGTGGAAATCATCGGGCGCTGGTCCATGGTTGATGTGTATGTCGTGACCTTGTTGACGGCCGTGGTACAGTTCGGATTTATCGGCGTTGTAGAGCCGGGCGCGGCGCTGTTGCCATTCGGTGCGGTGGTGGTGCTCAACAGTGAAGGCAAGAGCGCGTTGATCGACCAAGGCAGAGCCGCACTCGGCGCTCTGCTCAAGGCGCACCTGGCGGGGCCGCTTGAACCGGTCACTCTGCCTCGCTACTGGCGGTATGTGGCGCGCATGCCATTGAACAGCCAGGGCAAGAGCAGCAGCGACGTCCTGCGTGACCTCTTCATCGCGGATCGCCAGAGTCGCTTTCCCAACCTGTTGGCCTGCGAACAGATCACACCTGATGACCATTGCCGTCTGACCCTGCACATTCCCGACAACCTCTATTACTTCAACGGGCACTTTCCCGGCAACCCGGTCATGCCCGGCGTGCTGATCGTTGAAGCCATGGCGCAGACCGGCGGCGTGCTGGTGTTAAATACAGTGCCGGATCCTGAGAATTACATTACGCTGTTTCTGCTGATTGAAAATTGTAAGTTCCGGAAAATGGTGCTGCCCGGCGATACGATCATTATGAAATGCGAATTACTGAATCCCATTAAAAGGGGCATTGCCAAAATGCAGGGATATGCATTCGTCGGTGGTTCCCTGGTATGCGAAGCAATTATGACCGCACGAATCGTTAGAAAAGACATATGAATCAACCATTAGCCTATATCCATCCCGATGCAAAAATTGCTAATAATGTAGTAATAGAACCTTTCGCAACCGTAGAAAACAATGTCGAGATCGGCGAAGGCAGTTGGATAGGATCCAACGCAGTAATAATGGCCGGAGCCCGGATCGGAAAAAATTGCAAAATATATCCCGGGGCCGTCGTTTCCGCTCCTCCGCAAGACCTTAAATACAAAGGAGAAGCGACGATCGTGCTGATCGGAGAAAATACCACCATCCGCGAATGCGTGACCATCAACCGCGGCACCGCGCTCGATAAGAACGCCACCACCATTGGCAATAACTGCCTGCTCATGGCCTACGTGCATGTCGCTCACGATTGCGTAATCGGCAACAATGTGATCGTAGCCAACTCTGTTCAGCTTGCAGGACATATTGAGGTGCAGGATTATGCGTTTATTGGCGGCGTTTCCGCCGTTCACCAATTTGTTTCTATCGGAGCCCACGTAATGGTTTCCGGCGGTTCATTAGTAAGAAAAGATGTCCCACCTTATATCAAAGCTGCACGCGAACCATTGACATTTGCCGGAGTGAATTCGGTAGGTTTGCGCAGAAAAGGTGTTACCGACGAGGTTGTGAGACAAATAGAAGATATTTACCGCACATTATACGTTCAGAACAATAATATCAGCAAAGGAATTGCATTAATAAAAGAACAAATTCAGGATTCCGAGATCCGTCGAGAAATTCTTGCATTTATTGAAGGTTCCGATAAAGGAATTATTCGGGGAATGATATGAATTTATGCTGCGGAGCAATCTTCGCAAAAATCAAACAAATTAAAAAAGAATGTTTCATAGAGGTGAAATTGTAGAATTAACTATTTCTGATTACGCTTTTGGTGGAAGAGGAATTGCAAAAGTGACTATGGATGACGGCGGGCAATATGTTGTTTTTGTCGACAATGCATTTCCCGGTCAAAAAGTGAAGGCTAAAATCGAGAAGAAAAAGAAAAAATATGCTGAGGCAAAATTGCTCGAAATTCTGGAGCGTTCGCCGGATGAGTTAGTCAATGATTTTCAGGAGATTTCCGGAGCGCCATACATTTTCGTTCCCATTTCACTCCAACAAGACCTTAAGAAAACTTCTACCCTCGAAATTTACAGGAGATTGGGTGGAATACAAAATGCCTATGATCTTTTTGATGAACTAATTGCATCCCCGGAACATTATTTCTACAGGAATAAAATGGAATATAGTTTCTCCTGTATTGAGCACGATCTCGATACCAATGAAGAATTAGATAATGCTTTTGCTTTAGGTTTTAAACGCCGTGGTACCTGGTGGAAAGTTGAAAGTTTGAACCGCCCCAGCGGATTATTTGACGAAGAGTTCGAAACGAAACTTCGGGAAATTCGCTTATTTTTGAAAGAGACTAATCTTCCGGCATGGCATCCACCCGGAAAACATGGATTTTTCAGGCATATTGTTGTCCGAAAATCGTTTCACGAAAATAAATTGTTGATAAATCTGGTTACCTCTTCAGAAGATATAGAAAAATTCAATGTAAAAGCATTCGCAGAATTTCTAGAAGATTTGTTACCTAATCGAATTGCAGGATTTCAGCACACAATCAATGACAATGTCGCAGACCGCGCGAAAATTGAGAACGGAAGTTCAGATTTGCTCTTTGGTGAACCGAAAGTAATTGAGAAGCTCTCAGGCCTTGAATTTGAAATAAGTATGGAGAGTTTTTTCCAGACAAATCCCGCAAGTGCGGAAAAACTTTATTCCAAAGCCCTCGACTACGTATTTGAAGATGAAATAGCCAAAGGCGAAGTTGTAATGGATTTATTTTGCGGTACCGGCACCATCGGTCAATTACTGGCGCAACGACAAGCCGAGGCGCGAATAATTGGTGTGGACATCGTTCCTGAGGCTATCGAAGATGCAAAGGAAAATGCCCTGCGGAATGGAATAAAGGATATTAGTTTCTTCGCTGCAGATGTTGGAAAGTTTTTGAATGAGTTTCCGGAATACCAAGGGAAAATAAAAACGATTATCCTCGATCCGCCAAGAGCGGGAATTGCACCAAAAACTCTGAAAAAAGTGATTGCTCTCGGAGCGAAAAACATCGTTTATATTTCATGTAATCCGGCAACACAGGCCCGCGATGCTAATGAAATGATCAGTGAGGGCTATGTATTGGACAAAATATCTTTAGTAGACCAATTCCCTCACACCGGGCATATAGAAGCAATAGCGCGATTTACCAGGCATTGATGTGCAAGCGTAAAAAGTTCGTACTTTTGATCCGGATTTCTAAAACCGTTTTCTTTAAATGAAGGTTGAACTTATTTCTATTGGTGACGAACTACTGATTGGTCAAACAATCAATACCAATGCCTCCTGGCTCGGTCAGAAATTTAGTGAAATGGGTGTCGAGGTAGTTAAGGCTCACACCATTTCCGATAATAAGCAGGTTATTCTCGATACGCTAAATCAAACGGTTAAGCCGGGGAATCTTGTAGTCATAACAGGAGGACTCGGTCCAACGAAAGACGACATCACCAAGCACACGCTTTGTACTTTTTTTAATACCGAACTCGAAATAAATGAAGAGGTGCTAGCACACGTTAGTTCATTTTTCGCTAAAAGAGGTCGTCCGATGCTTGAAGTAAATATTCAGCAAGCCGCCCTGCCTAAAAATGCTAAAGTGCTTCACAATTCTCAAGGAACTGCAGCGGGTATGTGGTTCGAATATCATGATTCAATCATTATTTCCCTTCCCGGCGTTCCATTCGAGATGAAAGGTATAATGGAAGAAGAAGCTTTTCCTTTATTACGACAAATCATTAAATCTACTCCGGTTTATTATAAAACAATCCTTACTCAAGGAATTGGAGAATCATTTTTAGCCGAGAAAATGGCCGATTGGGAAAACCGCCTCCGCGCTGATGGACTGTCCCTGGCTTACTTGCCATCCCCATCTCAGGTAAAATTGCGTATTTCTTCAATAAATGGCCCTTCTTCCGAAGAAATTATTGAATCATATTTTTCTGAACTTCGTGGTGCTCTTCCTCAACATGTCTTTGGAAGAGGGGAAGATACTCTTGCAAAAATAATCGGTGAAATTTGTCTGAAGAATAAATTGACCGTTTCCACCGTAGAGAGCTGTACTGCCGGCAGTCTGGCATCCGAAATTGTAAGTGTCTCCGGTTCGAGTGCCTATTTTTATGGTGGATTGATAACTTACAGTAATGAATTGAAATCTCAGTTGGCCGGTGTTAAGCCCGAAACAATTGAAAAATATGGTGCAGTAAGCGAGCAAACTGTCATAGAAATGAGTGAAGGAGGTAAAAGTGTGCTGAATACGGATTATTGTATTGCGGTTTCAGGTGTCGCCGGCCCCGACGGTGGTACCGACGTTAATCCGGTGGGGACGGTTTGGGTTGCAGTGGCAGGACCACTTAGAACGAGAACTATTAGATTTCAGTTTGGGTATGATAGAAAGCGGAATATGGAAATGTCGGTTCTTAGTGCATTGAATATTCTTCGCTGTGAAATGCTTGGTATAGGGAAGGTTTAATCATTTCTTTTTAATACTAATTTTATTATCCGCTTTCGTGCACCAAAAAAAAATCGGGTGCAGGAAAGCGGATATACTTA
>CALDPJ010000165.1 GCA_937911795.1 uncultured Flavobacteriales bacterium
AGCGAAAATCCGAACTGGCCGTACCGATCTTTTTTGAAGGACGTGTAGTGGGGGTGATTGATTCCGAACACAGCGAAAAACATTACTTCACCGACGACCATGTCATTTTGTTTCAGATGATTGCCACGTTGTGCACCAATAAAATCACGGAGCTGCAACTCATCGATTCGAAACTCGAAAAAGCCAGCGCCGAACGTGAACTCAGCCAGATCAACCAGGTAGAAGAACTGCGCAATACTTTTCTCAACAACCTGTCCCACGATCTGCGCACACCGCTCAGCCTGATCAAAGGACCGCTGCAGGAGTTGATGCGCCAGGGAAATCCCGAAGGCAGAAAGCTGGCCGAGGTCGCCATGCGAAACGCCGACCGCCTGAACGAAATGGTGAGCGGATTGCTGAACATGCACAAACTTGAGCGCGGAGCACTGCACCCCAAACCGGTACTTGCGGATATTTCCGCCCGGCTTCGCGAATTACACGCCTTGTTCATCCACGAAGCAGAGCGCCGCCAAATAAAATACGCCTTGCACATGGTAGACCTGGAGCCGGTGATGTGCGACAGCTCCAAAATCGGGCAGGTGGTGCAAAACCTGCTGTCGAATGCTTTTAAATTCACGCCCGACAAAGGCACCATTCAACTGAAAGGAAGCTGGAGAGAAGGAAAGCTGAACCTTATCGTCGAAGATTCCGGAATCGGAATTCCCGAAGATCAGCGCCAAAAAGTATTCGAGCGTTTTTACAAAATTGACAGCGATTCCCACATCGAAGGAACGGGTCTTGGGCTGGCCATGGTCAAAGAGTTTGTGGAGTTGCTGGACGGAAAAGTCTCCCTCGGAAAAAGTACGCTGGGCGGAGCCCGTTTTGAAGTGATCCTACCCGCAGATCTACCAGCCGAATCGGAAGCTGAACTGAACGGTACCGTGTTGTTTTCACAATCGCGGCCACTGGTTGTTGTGGTAGAAGATCATCCGGAGATGAATGAATTCATATCGGGCCTGTTGCATGAAGAGTACGAAGTCCGCACCGCCTTCAATGCGGAAGAAGGTTGGGAACTGATCGAGAACTATTTGCCAGAACTCATCATCACCGATCTGATGCTTCCGGGAATGAGCGGAGAAATGCTTTGCAAACGGATAAAAACTTCGGTGGCTACCGATCATTTACCCGTGCTCGCGCTTTCGGCCAAACAAAGTACCGACACGAAAATAGAGCTGTATAATTACGGAGCAGATAATTACCTCACAAAACCTTTCGACTCCGAAGAACTGCGGTCTGTGGTGCGCGGATTGATCAATCAGCGCAGCAAGCTGAAGGCAAAATTCGGCAATGGTGTTGCATCTGCCGGTGAGCAGAGCAAAGGGATGCGCAAAATTGAAGAAATCATCCACTCCGAAATCGCGAACAGCAACTTTGGCCCGCGCGATCTCGAAAAAGCCATCGGTATCAACCGCAACCAGTTGCAGCGTAAAATCAAAGCTGTGACCGGTTTCACTCCCGTGGAATACATCCGCGTGATGCGCCTCGAAAACGCGCGCAACCTGTTGAAACAAGGAGACAACAACGTGAGTGACGCGGCTTATGCTTCGGGCTTTAACCAGCTTGCGTACTTCAGCAAAGCCTATAAAGCGCACTTCGGGACCCTGCCTTCTGACGATTTGGTGCGGGAAGAAAACCGGTGAGTCGTTTTACTTTTTTTGTAAATTGTGCAGAATTAGGAATTTGCAGAAGCAGAAGGCCAGGTATTATGGGACACGCGAAACCAAAAACCGGGTATGTATTTTTACCAGCTCTGGCAAAACGAGGAGCAGGTGCATTCCGGAAAAATTGTGGTACAGCATTAAAATGGGGTAAATTTAACATATGCTGAGATTGATAACGATAACTTTAATTCTGTTTGCGGGGAGTTTTTGGCTCCCTGCCCAGCAGGATTATACCTATGTGGTGGATGAAGATTTTAACCATTATGAAAATATCTACAAAGCAGTAGAAGGGTTATTATGGACAGAGAACGACCAGATCATTGTCAGCGCGAAATTTCATGTTTTGAGCGGACATGCCCAATTGATTCGTTTAAATGCTAACGGCACTTATGATAGCACGTTTGGTTTTTCCCACCCAAGCGCTGGTGGGGGAGGGGGGGTTTATACTGTACCGGAAGGGTATATGCGTTTTAATTTTGCCCCCGGCAAATTTACTCTTGAGGGAATGCCTTTT
>CALDPJ010000166.1 GCA_937911795.1 uncultured Flavobacteriales bacterium
GATCAATGCCATAAAACTCGTTTTTAAGTTCAATTTTAGCACGGAGCAGAATCTGTTCTTTGGCCAGAACTTCGGCTTGTCTTTCTTTGGTGATTTGTGTCATAGTTTGGATTTTAACACAAATCTACCGCGCCACTACGCCACAGGATGTCGTTGTGAAAATTTCTTTCGTGAATCTTTCCGTGAACCGTAAACCGTGAACAGTAAACGGAAATCCCAACTCATCACTCATAATCCATCACTCATCACTTTTCCGTGAGCTGTATATGGTGAACAGATAAACCAACTCATCACTCAAGTCACTCGTATTGTCCAAGATTTCTCCGGAGATTTTCGGCCACTTCGTTAACAAGCCACTCGGGTTTAATGACCTTCACTTTATTTCCGTAGCCAAGTATAATTTGTTGAAATTCGAAATTCGGTCTTATATCCAACCTAATGCGCAGCTCCTGATCGTTGTCCTCTACAATCACCTGTGATTCGTGCAAAGGGAGCGTTTTAATGTAATTGCCTTGATACGGATCGAATGATAGCTCTACTTCTTCAATTTCGTTCAAAGAATACACCACCCCGATGGTGTGATCGAAGAACGTTTCGGGATTGGGATAGACATCACGCGAGAATTTATCATTCAGAACAGTGATTGTTTCTATCCTGTCAACACCAAAACTTCTGAATTCATTGACTTCCGCGGAAACTCCAACCATGTACCACCGTTTCTGAAATTCCTTGAGCAGAAAAGGAAGTACTATATATGTTTTAGTTTCATGGCGGTAGAAACTGGTGTGGGTAATTTGCACTTTTGACTTTGACTCGATTGCCGCAAGTATTATTGGCAGGTGTTCTAATCCTTTTAAATCTCCGCGCGGCTCAAAAGAGAAATATTGCAGTTTGCTCTTTCCTTGTTGCAACGTATCCGTTATCATGCGCATCGTATGAGCACTTTGAGCGAAACGCAGGAACTTGTCGGCTCCTTTTTGTGAGGCTTCGTCAATTATGTATCCGTTCCGACTGCGGTTGTACGCAAGATTGACATCGAATTCGAAGCGGAGTTTTTCGATATCACGTTGCAGCGTACGGTCCGAAATTTCGAAATCCTGATCACACAAATAATCTTTCAATTCCTTTGCTGACGTAAAATCATTTCGATTTACCTTTTCAATAATCAATTGATAACGCCTGAGGGTTCCATGGATGGAAGACATTGCTTGGTTGATTGGTTGAATGCGATGTTACGGAAAATTTGAGAATCAGATTGATCTACATACTCGAAGAAATAAAATCTCTGTCAACATCTCGCAACCTCCACCAATGGCTCGAAATCTCCGCTATCTGCTGCTTTTACGGCTAACAAGTAAAATAGACGTGGATCTCGCGTATAGTCCAGGTTTAATCCCATAACACTTTAGGAAGATCATTCTTTAAAATGACAACTCTTTCCTCCATTGCTTTTTGCAGCCTTTCCCTTGAATTCTCCTGATCCTCCAATTTCATTGAATAAGAAGTTCTGGACACTATTCGTGCCGCAAGATCGTGAGCTCTTTTTTCAATCAGCGCCTCCAAACTGCCATCTTTGGGAACCAGTCCATAGACCAGATCCATATCCAATGCATTCGCAGTTTCCCTGAGACTCCTGATGGTAATGCTGCCTTCGCTCTCACGCTGCTCTATCTGTTGCATTCCCTGCCTGGTGATTGAAAGCTTGTCGGCAAGTTGCTGCAATGACATGCCCAACGTGGTACGTATTGCCTTTATCCATCCAGTTGGTGGCGGTATGACTTCCGTAGCGGATGAATAATACTTTAGTTTCCGCTCCAATTGTTCGATCTGTAGCTTTTTGTTGTTCATTTTGTAAGGATATAACATGACATTACTAGCCAAAAGTAAACCTATGTATTGACAAAAACAAATTATAGTAAAGGTATAAGTTGATTTTATTACTATCTTGTCAACCTATAAATTGACGATCGGGTTACTCGAATTGCATCTTGAGCCCATTAATTGCCCCAGATCAGGCAACTCCAACGGAATTATTCAGCTTCCCTCGCCCGCTGCTCCCGCTGCATTTCGTTTTCACGCGGGAATTCTCGCTGCTTGAAAAGTTTGAAGCGCGATGGCTGCACCTTTCGCGGCCAGGCATTGTTGTTGACTTCCGTATCGGCGGTCTCTAGAAAAGGGTCGAGCACGATCGAAACAGCTTCTTTATCGGTGATGAACACCTTCGTCACCTGCTCGTGATTGCGCCGCCATATCTCGGCCGGAATGCGCTGCACCTCCGTTGACCCGTCAGCAAATTCAAATTCAACAATCAACGGCATCACCAGGCCACCGATGTTCTTAAAAGTGATTTCGTAAAACTGCTGCCCGGAAGTCAACCGCGCGCGTTCCTCCTCGGTAAGCGAAGCAGCGTAGCGTTCGTACGCCACTTCGTCGAGTTTGTTGTACGAAAACGGATCGTGCGTCGAGTAAAAGTCGAGCAATGCGCTGTCGCGATCGGCAAAAGTCTCGGGAATGGCCGTGCGGTCGCGGGTGGTACCGAGGTATTCCGGCTCAGATTCTTTTCGCTCGCGGGCCAACGCGCTTTCGGTTTCGGGATTGCGCGAGTCGATTTGAAACCAGCGCACATTTTCTATCGACATATCGACATGATCGGTGGTGAAAAACCAGCCGCGCCAGAACCAGTCGAGGTCTACTGCCGAGGCATCTTCCATCGTACGGAAGAAATCAGCAGGCGTAGGATGTTTGAACTTCCAGCGGTTGGCGTATTCCTTAAATGCGTAGTCGAACAACTCGCGGCCCATGACGGTTTCGCGGAGGATATTCAGTGCGGCCGTGGGTTTTGCATAGGCGTTGTTTCCAAGCTGGTAAATGCTCTCGGAGTTCGTCATAATCGGCGCAATCGTCGATTTATCACCGCCCATGTATTCTGCGATGGATTGCGGAGAACCGCGTCGTATCGGAAAATTTCGGTCGAATTCTCGTTCGGTGAGGTACTGAAGAAAAGTGTTTAG
>CALDPJ010000167.1 GCA_937911795.1 uncultured Flavobacteriales bacterium
AAGCACATTATCCGGCAGAATATATGGCAGCGGTGTTGAGCAACAACATGAACGATATTAAGCAGGTGAGCTTCTTTATGGAAGAATGTCGCAGAATGGGTGTTCCCGTGCTCGGACCCAGCGTCAATGAAAGCCGGTTGCGATTTACGGTCAACGAAAAAGGTGAAATCCGCTTCGGGATGGCCGCTATAAAAGGCGTGGGCTCGAATGCCGTGGACAACATCGTAAATACACGACAGGCAGGGGGACCATTCAAAAGTTTTACAGAATTTGTTGAACGAATTGATTTGCGCGCAGCCAATAAGAAATGTCTTGAAAGTCTTGCTTTGGCCGGAGCACTGGATGAATTTGGTTTGTACCGCTCTCAGTTTTTCGGAACGCGTGGAGAAGGAGTGACGTACCTGGAAGAGTGCATTAAATTCGGTCAGGCCATCCGAACCAGCAAAGATGCACCCCCCGATTTATTTGGCGGAGCAGTGGCCGTAGAAGTAAAAGCTCCCGAGCCACCAGAGACCGAACCGTGGAATAATCTGGAAATGCTTTCGCGCGAGAAGGAAGTGGTGGGCATGTACATTTCCAATCACCCGCTGAACGATTTTCAGCTCGAAATTGACACTTTTTGTACGGTTGATCTGGCCCGCCTTAAGATGTTGGACAAATACAAAGGCGTGGATCTCGCTTTTGCAGGACTCATTACCAATGCCGAACACCGCACCACCAAATCGAACAAACCGTTTGGTTCATTCGAAATTGAAGACTTTGCCGGTGCAGAAAAGTTTTTCATGTTTGGCGATGATTACATGAAATACCGCTACCTGTTGCACAAGAATATGTTTGTGTTTATCCGGGGTCGGGTAGAGCAGAAGAGATGGAGTAAGGATCCAACAGACATTGAATTCAAGATTGCTTCCATTGAGATGCTGACGGAGGTAAGAAACAAACTCGCGAAGAAGATCACCATTTCTTTCGATCTCAATCATCTCGACGGATCTATGGTGGACGATTTGACGAAAGTGCTGACAAGTTCCAAAGGTCAATGTCGCGTACAACTCGAAGTAGAAGACCCTGAAGATAAACTGAAGGTAACGCTGCCGTCGAAAGACACGAGCGTTGATCTGGACGATGATTTTATCAACAACCTTAGTAAAATGGAAGGTGTCAGTTTCAGACTCAATTGACAGACTCAGGATGTCAATGTGGCGGCAGAATGGGTTCGGTAAAGTTTTTGTGAACCGATCAACTAACGTATATTTACAACTATAATTCTAACTTAAAATTGAAGCTATGGCTTTAGAACTAACAGACGCTAACTTTGAAGAGACAATCGCCTCCGGAAAACCAGTATTGGTTGACTTTTGGGCAGAATGGTGCGGACCTTGCCGCATGGTTGGTCCCATCGTTGAAGAACTTTCAAGTGATTATGAAGGAAAAGCCATAGTCGGTAAAGTAAACGTGGATGAGAATCCTGAAATCTCTTCGAAATACGGCGTTAGAAATATTCCAACCATTTTGTTTTTCAAGAATGGTGAAGTAGTAGATAAATCAGTTGGAGCAGTTCCCAAAAATGTGCTCTCTGAAAAGATTGACAACCAGCTTTCGTAAGTAGCGAAAGGGGATATGCCATCAAAGGGGTTCGTTTAAAACGGCCCCTTTTTTTGTACCTTTCCACCAGCTATGGCCATCAACATCGACAGAAGAAAATTCCAGTCCATCAATCCGCTTGAATTCCTTGCGAATCAGGTTGTGGAGGGATTTATCACCGGTTTACACAAAAGTCCTTTTCATGGTTTCTCGGTTGAATTTGCGGAACACCGGTTGTACAATACCGGTGAATCAACCAGACATATCGACTGGAAATTATACGCCCGTTCCGAAAAATTATTCGTGAAGCGCTACGAAGAAGAAACCAATCTTCGTTGTCAGTTGCTGATTGATACTTCATCCTCGATGTATTTTCCCGAAGTCAATCCATCAGACGATGGTGCTTTTAATAAGATCAAGTTTTCGGTGTATGCGGCCGCTGCGATTACCAGTTTGTTGCGGCGACAGCGCGATGCGGTTGGTTTATCGTTGTTTGATGAATCGCTGCACAATCACCTTCCGGCCAAAGGAAATGCTGCGCATCATCGATTCATTTTCAGTGAACTTGAGAAACTGATTCAGCCGGAGGTTTACGAAAGCGAGCGGAAAACAGGTGCAGTCGACGCTTTGCATGAAGTCAGTGAAAGAATTCCCCGACGATCGTTGGTTGTTATTTTTTCGGATATGTTCGACAACAGCGATCGCAAAGAAGAACTGTTTGCGGCCCTGCAACACCTGCGTTACAACAAACATGAAGTGATTTTATTTCACGTTACCGACAAAGAAAAAGAGCTTGAATTCAAATTCGAAAACCGGCCCTATACCTTTGTGGATATGGAGTCGGGTCAGCAGGTAAAGGCGCACCCTTCTCAGGTTCGCGATCAGTATTTATCGGCAGTTAATGAATTTACCCAGGAGCTTAAATTGCGTTGTGCCCAGTACCGGATAGATTTTGTAGAAGCCGACACCAAAGCCGGTTTTGATCAGGTATTGCTGCATTACCTGATCAAGCGGAGTAAGATGTACTAACCGCCCGGCTCTGAAGTTGACTGTAGATTATTTGTTGGCTATGGTAACCGCTTCATCCCAATTCAATCGCAAAGTCTGTCCCGGAATTTTTTCGGTAACACCTTCTGCGAAAACGCCATCAAAATGAACCAACATCGGTACCTTTTGCATGTCATTGGTCTTGCCTCCTGGCATTCGATCCCAACTGGCTGAGATAGTTTCGTCGTCACCGGTCGATAAAATAACAGGATCCATTTTGGTTTCTGTAGTTGCGTAGTTGATTCCATCCGGCATTAGTACAGAAATTTTGTATGGGTAAATAAATCCGTAATTGGTTCCGGTGTATTTTACATCCCATTTCACATTGGATTTTCCGGTGGCACGGCTTTCTTTTTTCAGTACAACCTGCATCGGACCGGTTTCAAATGTATTCGCGGATGGCGGCAACCGGAAAGGAGCAGCGGTCAAAGGCTCCTGAACATTAATTAGGTAGAATCCCTGACACGCAAAGGCAAATTCGCGGATGTCGTTCAAACCTTCGCCAAAAGCACGCATCACTTTGTTTTTGGTTTGCAATGGCTCAATGATCCAGCTTTTTTCCTTTGCACGAACATCCTGTCCGGGAATTTCGAAGTTGCTTTCTTCAGAGTTGTAGACGATGTAATTGTTCGTTTTGTTGGTGATCGTCATTTTGAATTTGGTTTCCTTAGGCAAAGAAACCACATCGCTGATTTCGATTTTGATTTGATCGTTTTCAAAAGAAGAAGGTGCGAAATAAACCTTTTCGTAGACAGCATCCTGTGCAGACACAGAAGTGAGTAGCAGCAGCAAAGTTGAAAGGACTAGTAAACAAGTTTTCATAAATGAGGGTTTTAAAATTTAGGTGCTTAAACTAAAATTCATGCCAAAGGAACGGAAACGAGTGGATTCTGCAAAGATTCCAAGAATGAGATTCCTGATAAATTTTATATTCGAGGGAAACTATCTGAGCGAAAAATAGAAATTTGAGAAAAAAGTGTGTTTTATGATTTTCTGATATTGCAGTGTGGTGCAGATGATAGCACATCAGATTCAGAAGTTGTTACCGGTGAAGTGAGAAAATGTCGGCAGACATTCGTTTTTTTGACTTGTGTAACCAAAAAATTGCGCTAAATTTGCACCGCTTTCAAAGGAAAGACAACTACCAGGTCCGGTAGTTCAGCTGGTTAGAATGCCGCCCTGTCACGGCGGAGGTCGCGGGTTCGAATCCCGTCCGGACCGCAAGAGAAGCCCGATACACAAAGTGTATCGGGCTTTTTTGTGCCTCCCTGCGCCAAACTTGTTTGAGCGCCGGGAGGCACAAAAAAGCCACCGCTGTCATTTTCGACAGCGGGCTTTATCTTGCGAAGCCCCACCCTTAGGATCGCCGAGCGCCAGCGAAGGCAATCCGTGGCAGTGTGAGAAACAGAGCGAGAATGAGTGATGGCTTTAGCTGCGAAGCCTCACCCTTAGGATCGCCTCTTCATCCAAACTTATTTACAGCCTTCGCCGATTTAAACAGCACCAGGAATTTTCCTAAATCTTCGCCACAGGCGTTCCCTTCATTCCTTCCTCAACCAACCAACCGACGAACTTCGCAAACGGAACAATATCCTCTTCAACGCTGGCGGCTTCCAGCGCTTGCATGTACGGATCCCTTTCTTCCACAGGAATCACCGTCCATGGATAACCTCCGGAGGCCAACATCACATTCATCAGAAAACGTCCAATCCTGCCGTTTCCATCCATATAAGGGTGAATAAATACAAATAGAAAATGACCCAAAACAGCACGTACAGCGCCGTTTTCTTCCTGTCTCAAAAGTTTAAACAATTCGGGCATAGCATCGCGTACGGCTTCTTTGTTTAAAGGGACGTGCATAGAACCTCCGATATACACCTGGTCATTTCGGTATCCTGCCAAATCAGAGGGTTTCAGAATACCCGAAGTCACACTCGGAGCGAAGAGTTCCCGGTACCACTCTCCATGATTGTCATCTGCAACCTCGCCCGGATTCGCATTGTTTAATATTTGTTGAATACTTTCAATGACCTTTTGCGAAGCCAACCAATAACCCCGAGCTGCCATGACATCTCGTTGTCTTTTGTCTGCTTCATTTTCCATTGCATTCCATTCTCCACTTCGCACCCTTTCAATGAGCGCTACCGTAACACGGTACCGTTCAATCGACAAGGAGTGGTAGGCATCCATAACATAATTGTCCTCAACTGCTTTCAGGTACTGAGCATGGTTATTTGGCAATCCCGGAGCAGCGGGGAAATTATTGATAACTGCATCGCGCATTTGGTGCCACATCAAGCGAATTCTATGCACATATGGAGACTTGTCCCTGATTGACAATATAATAGGAGAATTGTCTGTAAATGGATTTGTTTCACGCACATTATAATCTGCCTTTTGCATGGTCTTGACAATTTCGTCTGCCAGCTTATCGCGATTTATATTTCGAAAGGCACCAGCCAATCTTCCGGCAATAGTAGTATTTCCACCTTCCAGTAGTAATCCGAGTATTTCTGAAGCATCCGGAATCATAGCCAAAGCCGTACGTACATCTGTAGAATTGCGTGTAAATAGGGTGTGAGAACAATGAACCAAAGCAGAAGCTAAAGTGAGCATTCGGATTCCTTGGTGTTCAATAATTTCCGCCCGCTCAGGCAAAGTGGATTTCATTGTAAACAGAGATGTACCATGCAGAAGTTCTGTATTTGAATTGGTTCCTTTCGTTGCCCTGATTATCAATTGTTGAGGTATAGTTTGATTACCAGCATGTAATAGCAAAGACTGTTCGGCTGAAATACAATAAGTATCTCCATAGCGTTCGGTAAGATACCGTGCGCAAAAATGCCAGTATGAAGCGTACCATGAAGTAGTATCCCCCTTTTGTTCATCAGGAGGAACTGCCATATACCAGCCAGGAAGCACTTGACTTATAAAACCATTTTCAATTAGTCGTTGACGGTTGATACGACTAATTTCAGCGGTTTTAATAGCTATTATTCCTTGATCTTGCAGCTTCTTTAGTGCTTCAAGTGACTGTGCTAGCTTTTCTTGTGGTGTTGCCATGAATTATAGACGTAGATCTTATTGTACGACAATTATATTCCTGTGTTGTACAATAGTTATATTTCCGTGCTGTGTTAATATTATGTTTTCATGTTGAACAAATATTATGTTTTTGTGCTAAATATCCAAATGGCAACAATTCTTAACTTTTTCCTCGTGGAAACTATCCAGTATATTCTGGGATAAAATCTCTTAGTTGTGTACATTCGGGCATCTTATTATGAAGACCATATCCTATACTCAGGCAT
>CALDPJ010000168.1 GCA_937911795.1 uncultured Flavobacteriales bacterium
GCAAACTACGCAGCTTCCAAAGCCGGAATCCTGGGTTTCACCAAATCTGTTGCGCTCGAAATCGGTTCCAGAAATGTTCGTTGCAACGCCATTGCTCCCGGTTTTATCGAAACCGAAATGACGGAGGCCCTGGACGAAGACGTTGTCAAAGGATGGCGCGAAGCAATTCCCCTGAAACGTGGAGGAACTCCTGCAGATGTTGCCAATCTTTGTCTTTTCCTCGCCTCCGATATGAGTTCTTATATCACCGGGCAAACCATCAATGTGGACGGAGGAATGCTTACTTAATTCATAGCCGCTCCCCACATTGCAAATCATCACTACATATCCGGCATGGTTCCTGATTTTTTGTCTCCTGTTCGGAGCCGGAGTTTCTGCCCTGCTCTATTTCAGAAGCAAACAACTCAGTGATTTTTCGCGCGGACTAATTATATTTCTTTCCATCCTGCGCTTTATCGTCGTGAGTCTGCTCGCTTTTTTTCTGTTGGAACCGATGTTGAAACTGATCCGCCAGGAAATTGAAAAACCGGTAATTGTAATCGGAATTGACAATAGCGAATCGATGATGATGTCTGCCGATTCTACTTCTGTTCAGGAACTCATCCACGAACAACTGGCGGGTCTGGAAGCATCGCTCAGCGGTGATTATGAATTGCGCACCTATTCATTCGGAGAACAGGTAAATGAAACCCCGGAATTTGATTTCACCGAAAAGGAAACCGATATCTCCGCTTTTCTGAATGAAATCCAGAACCGCTACAGCAATCGAAATCTTGGTGCTGTGATCATAGCTTCAGATGGCTTGTACAACCGCGGCTTAAACCCGGTGCACCAAACCACTCAACTTCGGGCGCCGGTATATTCTATTGCCATCGGTGATACCACTCCTCAGAAAGATGTCGTGATCAGCGAAGTCGTACACAACGAACTCGCCTATCTCGGAAATGATTTCCCGATTGAAGTCATGGTTGAAGCGCGTGGATTTTCCGGTGAAGGAACCGCCGTTTCCATTCATCATCGCGGAAGGGAGATTGCTCAGGAAATCATACGATTTGACGGTGATGCCGTGCAACTACCGGTTCGCTTTTTACTGGAAGCCGCTGAAACCGGTATTCAACAATACACCATCACGGCGCATCCGCTGGAAGGCGAATTCACTACCGGAAACAATGTGCACGAAATGTATATTGAGGTTCTGGATAGTCAACAGAAAATTCTAATGTTGGCAAACGCACCGCACCCGGATATTCGGGCGATTCGCCTCGCCGTCGAAGCAAATGAGAATTATGCTTTTGAATTTCGATTGGCAGATGAAACGATACCACCGCTTGAAGAATTTCACCTCGTTATTTTCCATGGGCTTCCCTCTGACAGACATAATATTGCCAATATCCGTAGCGAGATCAATTCCGGAAATATACCAGCCTGGTTCATTCTTACCAAACAGACGGATCTCAATACCTTTAACACCTGGGAAACCGGTGTGAATGTTAAAGATGCGCGCGGAAATTCGAACGCTTCCGGCGCGGCATTCAATGGAACCTTTTCATTGTTCAACCTGGATGCTGAAGTGGGAAACTATTTCGGAAGCCTTCCTCCGCTGAATGTTCCATTTGGGGAATACCAGACGACGGCTCAAGGTCAGATTTTAATGTACCAACGAATTGGCTCGGTTCGCACCGAATTTCCACTGTGGGCATTTTTTGATCAAAACGATTGGAAAACTGCTGTTTTGAGCGGTGAAGGATTGTGGAGATGGAGAACCATGAGTTATGCAGATCGCGGCTCACACAACACTTTCAATTCACTCGTTCACAAAACTGTCCAGTATTTGGCCAGCCGCGAAAACAAACAGTTTCTTCGGGTATCGGGTGCTAAATCCTTCCGTGAGAACGAAGACATTATTTTCCGGGCAGAGACCTACAACAAAAGCTATGAACTGACAACCGATCCGGAAGTGCAAATGGTAATTACTGACACAGAGGATCGCAGCTTTGAATTCAATTTCTCGCGTTCGGGTAATGCCTACCGGCTCAACGCGGGACATCTTCCTTCGGGCAATTACACCTACCGCGTAACGGCCGACGCTGCGGATGAACAACATATTGCTACTGGTGCTTTTAGTGTTGTAGCGGTGAATATAGAATCGGTGCACATCACCGCCAATCATCAGATGTTGTACCAGATTTCCTCCTCCACGAATGGTGAAATAATCTATGGAAAAGATGTTTCCAGCCTGGCGGACAAAATTCACAACAGCCGGGAAATTGCATCGGTGGTGTACGAGCGCAAAGAACTGGCCGATCTCATCAACCTGCGTTGGATCTTTTTTGTGATGCTTGCGCTATTCGCTACAGAATGGTTCATTCGCAAACGACAGGGAGCATACTAATTCAGGCAGTTCCTTTTAATCGATACTCCCCCACCCGAAATGTTACCTTTGCAGCAATCTTAAAAAACTTTTTAAATGTCCAATTACAATCCTAACAATACAGTTGATATCAAAAAGATCAGACCTTTTATCATATTTGGGATCATCCTTGTCATTCTGCTGATATCCTGGTCAAGAATTACAGTAACCATAGCCGCCGGACACGCAGGCCTCGTATACCGCACATTTGCCGGTGGTATTTCTGAAGAAGGCAATTATCTCGGCCAGGGCTTTCACCTGATCGCTCCCTGGAACCATGTGGTGGTTTATGAAACCCGTCAGCAGGAAACAACCGTATCGATGACGGCACTGTCTTCAAACCTTCTGGACATCAAACTGGACGTTACCATTTTTCATGAGCCCATGATTGATAAACTCGGGAGTCTGGAGGTACAACGCGGAAGTAGCTATGTTGATCGTGTAATTATCCCTGCGATGCGGGCTGTAACGCGCGAAAACATCGCCCGCTACCTTCCGGAAGAACTCAACACCACCAAACGCGAGGAAATTCAGCTCGAAATAGAAGAACAGATGCGCAGTCGTCTCAACGAGAATTTTATTCAGTTGAATGATGTCCTGATCCGCAACATTGAGCTGCCTGAGAAACTACGCGCTTCGATTGAGCGCAAACTGCAGCAGGAACAGGAATCATTGGAGTATGAATTCCGAATAGAAAAAGCGCAGAAAGAAGCGGCTCGCAAGAAAATTGAAGCTTCGGGTATCCAGGACTTTCAGGAAATTGTAGCGAAAAGCATCACCGAAGACCTGCTGCGCTGGAAAGGCATTGAAGCTACAGAAGCTTTATCACAATCTACCAACGCGAAGATTGTAGTGATCGGAAGCGGAAAAGACGGTCTGCCGATTATTTTGGGGAATAACTAGGCTTCAAAAAAGGTAATTTACCGACGACCTTCCGGAATTAAAAATCTGATTACCTTATTCAGCCATCAGGTTGGGCAGGCGATCGAGGTCTTTTTTGCTGTCGATGTCGTTGAGTGTTGGAAGCAGGTGGTAAGGCATATTCGCGTTCTGGAGATCGAGCAGTGTGTCGAGCAATACATCGCTGCTGCCCCATGGTTTGTCCTGGAAAAGAAAATCCTGCATGATGCGAAGGCCGATCAGGTAATAACCACCATCTGTAGCCGGACCCATAACGCAATCGTTGGACGTTAAAGCCACAAATGCATCTTCGATCACTTCGGGGCTGAGCTCCATACAATCGGAACCGATGATGACTATTCTGCGGTATCCTTCATCAAAACCACATTTCATCGCATTGTGCATGCGTTCGCCGAGGTCTTCTCCCTCCTGTAGCCGTTTGGTGAACTTGAAATAATCGAGCAACCCGAACTCATCCAGGCTATCTGTATAATATACTTGTTTATCCGCGGTAACTTCGTCGGCAACTTTGTGGGTGTGTTCCAGTAGTTTCAGATACACCTGCAAAGCACCTTCGTCTCCAATTTCGCGCGCCAGCTTCGTTTTCACTTTGCCCAATACAGGGTTGCGCGCAAAAATGATCACTAAATTTTCTTTGTTCATGCCCGCTGAGATAATAGTTGGTTTATGGTTTACTGCCTGAGTTGGTTAAATTCAAAGCATACCACAATATTATACTCTTTTGGCTGCCCACCCAATTTTTATGAGAGAAATTATCAAAAACCCGTAGTGGAAACGATTATAGTGGCGCCTACACATCCCGACCATACTTAGAGAAACAAAAAAGACGGCAATGCCGTCTTTCCTGTAGTATGCGTTGAAACCACCTCAAATAGTATAACCACGCATGAAAAATATAATTTAGGATTATCCCCGGGTATTAGGATCAGGGTATTCGGTCTTTTGTCCACCTTCTCCATCCATTCCAATTCCGTCATCTTTGCTCATTTGAATCTGATCTGTAGTCTGAACG
>CALDPJ010000169.1 GCA_937911795.1 uncultured Flavobacteriales bacterium
CAAAAAAGGATTTTTCTCCCGGGCAATATGTAGATGTTTTTGTTGAAGAATGTACTTCTGCAACCTTGTTGGGAAATGTTGTAAGCTGATGGGGATATGAACATAGACCAGATAAAACAGCGTTTTAAAATTATAGGAGATTCTCCCTATTTAAACAGAGCTATCGATATTGCTGCCCAGGTAGCTCCAACAGATATCACGGTTTTTATTTCCGGGGAAAGTGGAACCGGAAAAGAACTCGTAGCGCGGGCCATTCATTACAGCGGTAAATTATCGAAGTCGCCGTTCATACCTGTAAACTGCGGAGCCATTCCTGAAAACCTTTTGGAGAGTGAGTTGTTTGGGTTTACCAAAGGTGCCTTTACCGGTGCCGATTCGAACAGGGCTGGTTTTTTTCAGGCCGCCGATGGTGGAACGATTTTCCTCGATGAAATCGGAAATGCATCGGCCTCGGTGCAGCAACGGTTGCTGCGGGTACTGCAGGAAAAAGAAGTAACCATGATCGGTGCCAACCGGCCGCAGAAAATTGATGTGCGGGTGATTGCCGCCACCAATACAAACCTGTTGAAAATGGTAGAGAACAATACCTTTCGTGAAGACCTCTACTACCGGCTGAATGTCATTCATCTGGAAATCCCGCCCCTGCGCGAAAGAAAATCTGATATTCCGGTGCTTGCCAACTATTTTCTGCAGAAATTTGCACGTGAATTTCAGTTGAAACCGCCGGCTATATCTCCATCTGCCCTAAAAGTGCTGATGCAGTATCATTGGCCCGGAAATATTCGGGAACTCGAGAATACCATTCAAAAATTACTGATCATGTCGGACGGCGAAATCGGGGTGGCAGAAATTGCGCACCACATGAAAATGGAATTACCGGCAGAAACAGTATCAGAAAAAAACTGGCTGACGCTCGAAGAAATGGAAAAAAAATACATCTTGCGTGTGCTTCACGCAGTAGAAAACAATAAATCGAAAGCGGCGCAAATTCTTGGTATCGACCGAAAAACGTTAAGACAAAAAATCAATTGAAAAACACACTGGTACTTCTTTACCCGACCGGGGAGTTTCTCCCCACTAAGAACACCGGACATAAAATAGCACACTCACCTAAACCACTCAATATATGACTTATATAACCTAATCAGGCGCTCCACAACCAAACAGGGCACAGCCTTTGACAAAGGGCCATCAAATGTGCCGGAAATGGAGCTCACAAGCAATATAATCACTGAAAAAAACCATTTATGCATCAATTGCGTTCATAATTTAAATTGTGCTTTACAAAGTAGTCTGGTGCTGGAATGTGAAGAACACTTCGTTTCACCCGAAAAGCTAAATTTAAATTATGCATTGCAAACCGGAATGTCTGCGTCGGATAATGTTCCCGGTCACCTGGGGATTTGCAGCACCTGTTCACTGGCCGCCAATTGCGTCTGGAGACAGGAAGGAACGATAAGATTTCAATGTGAACACTATCAATAATTCATAAACAATTATGATTACTAAAGAAAGGCCCAAAACGGGTATGTACGCAAACGTACAAGAGCAGTTTGACCAGGCTGCCGATCTGATGAACCTGAATCCCAGCGTTCGAAAGATCCTGGCCATAACGAATTCGGAAATTGTGGTGCATTTTCCGGTAAAAATGGACGACGGAACCGTTGAGACATTTACCGGATACCGCGTGCAACACAACAATGCCCTGGGTCCGTACAAAGGCGGTCTGCGTTACCACCCAACGGTGGACATCGATGCCGCCCGTGCCCTGGCTACCTGGATGACCTGGAAAACTTCCTTGGCCGGACTTCCTTTCGGAGGTGGAAAAGGTGGTATCCAGATCGACCCTGCTCAGTATTCAGTGACTGAACTCGAAAGAATCACCCGCAGATTTACCTACGCTTTGGGAGACAACATCGGGCCTGAGCACGACATCCCGGCACCGGATGTGAACACCACCCCAAAAATGATGGCGTGGATTGCCGACACCTATATGTCAACAAAATCCACCCACGAAAGATCGAAGCATGCGCACGTTGTAACCGGAAAACCAGTTGGTGCCGGTGGTCTTGAAGGCCGCGACCGCGCAACCGGTTTCGGAGTAGCGGTAAGCATCCGCCTTTGGGCCAAACACCGGAAGCAGGATCTGAAAGGAATGACCTATATCGTTCAGGGCTTCGGTAACGTTGGCTATTGGGCATCACACTTTCTGAAAGAAGACGGAGCAATACTGGTTGGAGTTCAGGATGCAAGTGCAACCATCTACAACAAAAACGGTATCGATCCGGAAACCTTGTCGGATTACGCGTCACATCACGACCGGTTCATCGCAGGATTCCCGGATGCAGAGCCATACAGCAACGCCGATTTTTTCGGAATTGACTGTGACATTGTAATTCCTGCTGCGCTTGGCAATCAAATAACGGTGGCCAATGCCGGAATTATAAAGGCAAAACTGATAGCAGAAGGCGCCAACGGGCCACTGGACCCAACAGCTGACTTTATGCTCAGAGATAAGGGAACAGATATTATTCCGGATATTTTCTGCAACTCGGGCGGGGTAATCGCCAGCTATTTTGAATGGCTGCAAAACCGCAACGGCGAGGTTTGGTACATGGATGAAGTTATTTCCAAACTCGAGAACAAACTGGCGGTATCTTTCGAAAAGATTCTTACCGCAGCGGAAGAATTAAAAACCGACTGGCGAACTGCTGCATACGTGGTTGCCTTGCGTCGGATCGAACGCGCTTACATTGAGCGTGGAATCTTTCCGTAATTATCAACTGATATTTTGAGTAAAATCCCTTTCGCCTCTGGTGGAAGGGATTTTTTGATTTACGGCCTATCCGGAGTTATATTCCTACGCCACAATAAAAAGTACTTGCCGATGATCGGCGCCAGAAAAAAGCAGATGAGTCCGGCCAGTACATTTTCCGTAAAAATTCCTGCTGCAACAGAAAGAAAGAATATGTACCACGGAAAAATGGTGAGGAACAGCACGAATTCAACCGAGGGAAGAAAATACTCATCCGGTGAAATGATCTTTGTCAGCCAACGCATCACCAGAAACGGGAGGATGAAAAGCAAAAATCCCGCAACGGCAACCGGGGTTCCGAGCCAGTGCAGCCAATTCTTCACCGGAGGCTTCAGGTCGACCACGTCATTTTGATACGAACCGTCGTTAACAGCAGCTACCGCTCTTCGCCAGTCATCCGTATCAACGAAATCTGCAACGGAAAACAAATACCGGTTGACATCATCTTTCTGCGCTGGTTCACGATTAGATATGACGAGCCCGTTCAGTTCGGCGGCCAGTTCTTCGGTTAATCTTTTGAGGCCAAGTGACGGATTCTCCTTATAAGTTTGCCCAAAATTGAGCGCGGGAAGCGGGTCTCCAAAAGCCACAACGAGCCGCGAATCAAAAGCGCGGTAGTTTTCGAAGTGAAGCCCTACCGGAATCACCGGCACATCTTCGCCGGTACGCTGGGTGTATTCCAATGCGATGCGTGCCAGTCCTTTTTTCAGCGGTCTGAGCTGATATCCGAAATCCTGATTCCCCTCCGGAAAAATGAGCAATGATTCATCATCGTCGAGCAATCGCTGGCACTGCTGAAAAGTACCTTCATTGTTGCGCACTTTTGCAAAACCGTCTGTGGTGCGATAGGCCGGCAAACAACTTACCAGGTACATCACTTTGCGAAACCAGCGGTGACGAAAAACATCGGCACGCGCCAGAAAAGTAAAGCGCTGTGGAACGAAAATGGCAGACATCATGGCATCAAAAAAAGAGTTCTGGTGATTGGGAGCCAGAATGATCGGATGTTCTTTGGGTACTTTCCGGTGATCGATCAAAATCACCCGCCGAAAGTAAAGCCGGTATCCGACATGAAGCCAGAACTGCAGCAGGTGAAATATAATTCGTCGTGCCAGTTTCATCGCATTAGCGCAAGGTTGCGCCCAGCTTTTTTTCCAGTGCCTCGCGGATTCGCGACATCACGTCATCCACTTCGGAATCGGTGAGGGTTTTGTCCGCACTTAACGAAAAACGAACAGCATAAGATTTTTTCCCGGCATCCAGTTTCGGACCTTCGTAAACATCGAACAAACCAACTTCTTTCAACAATTCTTTTCCTGTTTTTCGGGCGAGTTGTGCGATCGCTTCAAAGGTTACCGATTGATCGAGCAGCAATGAAAAATCACGGCGTACCACCGGAAATTTACCGATTCGCTGATATCGGATGGTGCCATCACCGATTTCTTTCAAAATCAAACTCCAGTTCACCACAGCAAAGAAAACCGTCTGTTGAATATCAAATTGTCCGGTTACTTCCGGCTTCACCCAGCCGAGTTGTCCAACCACATTTTTTCCACACAAAATGCTTTGTCCATCGGCCAGATATCCCGCAACTCCCGACTGAAACCTGCACTTTTCGTGCAAGCCGAGCCGTTGCAACATCACATTCACCTGGTTGCGCAAATCATAATAGCTTACAGACTCTTTTGGATTGTTCCAGCTTTCGGGATAACGAAGTCCGGTGAGCAACAATCCGAGCTGCATCTCTTCGTGAATTCCCTCGGCAGTTCGCTGGTAAATGTTTCCGAACTCGAACAACCGCAAATCCTTGTTTTTATGATTTTGGTTCAGCTCTACCGCTTCGAGCATATTGACGAGCAATGTCTGCCGCATGACATCCAGCTCTGAACTCAACGGATTCAGAATTTTCACACTTGTTCGTTCCGGAAATTCAGCGGCGGCAAGTTTCGCCAGTGCAGTCGACGATGTCAGGGAATTGGACATCATCTGCAAAAACCCGTCAGACACTAACAAATCGGCAATCAGGTTGTGTAAGTACTCCTTGTCCACCCCTTCGGAGACATTTACCGAAGCACTGATTTTCTCCGGAAGCTCAATGCGGTCGTAGCCATAAATTCGCAATATTTCTTCCACCACATCTGCTTGTCGTGAAACATCCACCCGATAGGTCGGAACGGCAAGGAACAGTTGATCTTCCTTTTGTTCTAAAATCTCAAAATCAAGATTCCGAAGAATGGCTGTTATTTCATCGACAGGAATCTCCTGTCCGATCAACTGATAACACTGAGGGATTGAAAACTGAATTTTCTTCGGTTGAACCTGCTCCGGATAATGATCGATTACCGGAGTGGTGATTTTTCCGCCAGCCAGTTCGGCAATCAACATCGCTGCGCGTTTGAGGCCGTTTACAACTTCGTTTGGATCCACTCCACGCTCAAACCGGAATGACGCATCGGTATTAACCTGGTGTCGTTTAGCAGTTCTGCGGACGGTCGCAGGATGAAAACATGCGCTTTCGAGAAATACGCTCGTGGTGGTTTCCGTTACACCGGAATTACTTCCACCGAGCACTCCGGCAATACACATCGGACCTTCGGCATCGCCGATCATCAGGTCGGAGTTGCTCAGTTCCCGTTCTATTCCATCGAGCGTGGTGAATTTTGTTCCGCTCTCATAAAATTTAACCTTTACCTCATTACCGCGAATTTTTGAAGCATCAAATGCATGCAGGGGCTGGCCGAGCTCGTGGAGCACAAAATTGGTCACATCCACCACTACATTTTTAGGGGTGAGCCCGATGCTTCGCAATTTTTTCTGAAGCCATTCCGGCGATGGCTGAACCGTTACATTCTCAATCAACAACCCACTATACCGCAGACAGGCGGATGTGGCTTCTATCTTTATGCTAATATCTCCTTCTGAACCGGAATTAAACGAAGTAAGATCGGGATATTTCAGTTCCACTTCTTCCTTTTGCCGCAGAAAAGCAGCCAGATCACGCGCTACTCCAAAATGACAAAAAGCATCGCTGCGGTTGGGTGTCAGGCCTATTTCAAAAATATAATCAGATTCAAGCTTCAGCAATTCAGCAGCCGGTGTTCCTACTTTTGCATCTTCGGGCAACACCATAATTCCGTCGTGACTCTTGCCCAGACCGAGTTCATCTTCGGCGCAAATCATCCCCATACTTTCTTCTCCACGGATTTTGGCTTTTTTAATTTTGAATCCGTTTTCATCTCCTTCGGGATATAGTGTGGCGCCAACCGTGGCCACCAAAACTTTCTGTCCGGCGGCAACATTCGGAGCGCCGCAAACAATTGGCAGCAGCGATTCACCACCTACGTCCACCTTCGTAACGCTGAGTCTGTCGGCATTGGGATGCGCCGATTTTTCAACCACCTCTCCAACAACCACACCTTTCAGTCCACCCTTTATCACTTCGAGCGCTGTAATCCCTTCTACTTCAAGCCCTGTATTGGTTAATATTTCCGCCACCGACTCAGGAGCTAAATCGGTATGAATGTATTCTTTAAGCCAATTGTACGAAATCTTCATTCCAGCATTGTTTTTTCGTCATCACTGTGCACAGCGAGGGCACAAAAATAGGAAAATAAGCACCGCTGATTTGTACTGAAATTGTGGCAGCTACGAACATTCCCGTAGTAAAATGGAGACATTACCTTATTTACATTTTAGAGTGAGGGTCGGTTATTTGTCTACCAAACTCAAACTACTTAATTATGATCAAGAAGAATTTATTCCCTGTACTGATATTGTCTTTTGCGGTTGCCTTTACCGGATGCAAAAAAGACGAAGATGAAACGCCCATCCCGCCAGATCCCACGCCGACAGAAGAAAATGACGCTCCCGCGCAAACCGTCCCCACGATTGCCGATGCCGACGCAGCCTTGTGGGCGATCAACAGCCACAGCAGCATGAACGGTATTGCCGTTTCAATCGGAACGGCTGTAGGTTATTTCTCTGAAGATGATAATTTCGAAACTTTCGTAGACGTTGGCAATATTATGGTTGACGGAGAAACCATGGATCAATTTGACAACAATTCTTATGCTCTTCAACCTTCTCAAACCAATCCGATGGGAATAGATTTCGATGACGCAGTATCCTGGGAAGTTTCGGGAGGCAGTGGATTCGAAGGCTTTACCCGAACCAGCAATATTACCTGGCCAAATGTTCCTGACATCAACAGCGCAGGAACCGTATCAAAATCTTCAGAATACACTGCGTCAGTACCTTATATCGAAAATGCAGATTCCGTTTACTTTTTAATCGGAGAAGTGATTAAGTCATTACCGGGAAATGCCGTTTCCTGTACGTTTACAGCTGACGAACTTTCCGCTTTGGAAAACGGAACGAATGTTGTCAGCATCACCGCAACTGCAACAGAAAATGAAGTGATTGGTGGAAAATCGGTTTATTTCGGAAAATTAACCAGTAGATCAAAAACCGTGACCATTGAAGATTAGCCACTAATCCGACAGCTAAAACGAACACCGCTGTGTCCTCCTGTACTTTGTGCAGGAGGATTTTTTATGCTTCAATCGAGACATGGTAGCCGCAATGATTGCGTACGTTAAATACTTTTCCGGTGTCGAAAATCAAATACTGGCCTTTGATACCGACGAGTTTATACGCGAATGAGCGGGTTTTATCCAGCCGGATACTGCTCACCTGCTGCGGATATTTCAGTACAGGATAGTGAAAATGAAAAATTGTATTGTTGGGTGAAACGTATTCGATTAAATGCGAACTCAGCAACGATCCGAGCATTTCCTTTTGTTCAACGAGATCAACTTCAGGAGCATCGTTCACCAGCATTTTCCGCCAGTCCGTTTTGTCCGAAATAAACTGTTTCAACTCTACTTCAATCTGGCCGGCTAATTGGCGATAAGGAGTTTCTGCCAGCACTATGGCCTGTGTGGCGCCCTGATCAATCCACCGGTTTGGTGAGTTTGACGCCCGCGTCACCCCCACTTTCAACCCACCAGAAAAAGCGAGGTAAACAACATGCGGTTGGTGGTGGTGCGCTACTTCCCATTCAACATCACGCCCCTGTCCGAGGTGCGCTTCGCACAGTTCCGGGCGAATGATGCAGGGCGCCGCCTCGGGTGCGTCTGTAAAACACTGAAAACACAGCCCCTGAAATGTTTTACGAATTACCCGATCACAATTTACACAGCTGATTTTTCCGCCAAATTCCATGTTGAGGGTACGATCCAGCATATCGTGTAAAGGAATTTCTTCATTTTCTCCGGACAGGAAATACTTTACCTCTTCGTCGTTCGCCACCCGCATTTTTTCGAGTCGTATAATCATAGTCTGCTACATTTGTCGTTGAATTTCGGTGCAAGTTATCAATCCTGTTTTTATCTTTAGTGCAGGTTGAACGAATCAAACCGGCTTTACCCAACAGTCAACCGCATTACTATTAAAAAATTGTCATGGCCTTAAATTCTATTGTATCGTGGCTCATGAAAAAGCGCATTCACCAGATTGAGCTTTTCATTAAATACCCGCACGAGGTTCAGCAGGAGACGTTTGAGCAACTGATTCACGCGGCAGAAAATACTGAATGGGGTAAAAAATTCGGCTACGGCGATATTAAATCTCCGGATCAATTCAAGCAGCGCGTGCCTGTTCAGAGCTACGAAAGCCTCAGCCCGTATATTGAACGATTGATGAAAGGTGAACAGAACCTTCTGTGGCCTACCGAAATAAAATGGTTTGCGAAATCATCCGGTACCACCAGTGCCCGCAGCAAATACATTCCGGTGAGTCGCGAAGCGCTGGAGGATTGCCACTACAAAGGCGGAAAAGATTTGGTTGCCTGTTATTACAACAATAATTCTGAAGCAGCACCTTACAGTGGCAAAACCTTGTCGATGGGAGGCAGCAGCACAATCAATGAATTTCGTTCGGATTCTTATACCGGAGATCTATCCGCTATCATTTTGAAAAATCTGCCGATTTGGGCGGAACTCAAACGCATTCCGGATAAAAACACAGCTCTGCTGGAAAACTGGGAGGAAAAAATTGCCCGCATGGCCGAAACCACGCGAAAGCAGGATGTCTCAACACTGATCGGCGTTCCGTCGTGGACACTGGTTTTGCTTCGAAGAATTCTTGAAATGGAAGGCAAAACGGACATTCGCGAAGTTTGGCCAAATCTCGAATTATTCATGCACGGCGGAGTGAGCTTTAAGCCGTACGAAAGCCAGTACCAATCAATCATCAGCGGAAAGATTCATTACTACCAGAGCTACAATGCCTCGGAGGGATATTTCGGCATACAGGATCAGAATGATTCGGAAAACATGCTGCTTACCCTCGACTATGGAATCTACTATGAATTTATGCCGATGAGTGAGCTGGGCAAGGAATTTCCAAAAACTTATTCGCTCGGTGAAGTGGAAACCGGCACCAATTACGCGCTCATTATTTCGACCAATGCCGGATTGTGGCGCTATATGATCGGCGACACGATTAAGTTCACAAGCCTTTCTCCGTTTCGGATTCAGGTCAGCGGCCGCACCAAACATTTCATCAATGCTTTTGGCGAAGAGCTGATCATCGAAAATGCAGAAGAAGCATTACAACGTGCCTGTTCCGCGACCGGAGCCAGCATCAGCGACTATACTGCCGGACCGGTTTACATGAGCAGTGACAAAGCCAGTGGCCACGAATGGCTGATAGAATTTGCAATTCCACCTGCTGATCCCGAAGAATTCACAGACTTGCTCGACCAGGGACTCAAGGAAGTAAATTCCGATTACGATGCCAAACGCAGCAGCGATTTATCAATGGGACGGCCACAGGTGCACGTGGTACCCGAAGGAACTTTCTACAACTGGCTGAAGAAAAAGAACAAACTTGGAGGCCAGCATAAAATCCCACGACTTTCTAACGACCGGGAATACCTCGATGAAATTCTGGAACAAGTATTGGAGAATATCCGCACCACATGATCAGAATACTCGCAATTATTTCGCTCCTTTCCGCCCACGTACTATTCGCACAGACGCCAGGTTTCGTGCATGGTTTCAGCATTGAAAAAAAACACGATTACATCTGGACTGACAATCTTCAGAACCTGTATATCATCCACGAATCTGCAATAGAAATGCACACCGCTACCGGCGAAATGCGCTATGAAAACAGTCAGTTGAATCTGGGCAGAATCACTTCGGTAGATCTGAATTTTTCGTTGAAACCCATGCTCTTTTTTGGTGATCAGAACGTCGTGGTCATTCTGGACAACACGCTCAGCATGCAGGGAAATCCGGTGCGGCTGAATGAATATCAGCTTAACTGGGTGACGGCGGCCGCAAAATCAATCGACAACCATTTCTGGTTTTTCGATATGCAGAATTTCGAGCTGGTACGAACCGATCATTCCTTTAATAAAATTCGTTCATCGGGAAATATCAGCCAGATGCTGCAGGTGGATGTTCAGCCGAATTTTATTGTAGAACACGACAACTGGGTGTACGTGAACAATCCGGAAACAGGAATTCTGGTGTTCGACATTTTCGGCACATACTTCAAACAAATTCCAATAACCGGTCTGACCAATTTCCAGGTGACCGACCGTAACATCATCTACTTTCAGGAAAACCGGCTTCACCAATACGATTTGATGACTTTTGAAACCGGCGAAATTGTATTGCCTGAAAATAATGTACGCGGAGCCCGGGTCAGCAAAGACCTTCTCTATTTATCCGGAGATCATCAGATTTCTGTTTATCAGAAAATTCAGGCAGAAAGGTAGTACCTTGCAATGATTCCCATTCCCGGAACAAATTTGTATTTTCGTTTGCCCTAAAAATTGAAAGATTTATGCACATCGCAATAGCCGGAAACATCGGCTCAGGAAAAACCACCCTCACCAAATTACTGGCACAGCATTATGGCTGGGAATCTCATTTCGAAGATGTTGATGAAAATCCATACCTCAACGACTTCTACAATGACATGCAGCGCTGGTCATTTAATCTGCAGATATTCTTTCTCAACAGCCGCTTCAACCAGGTGACGGAAATCCACAGCACCGGAAAAAAAGTGATTCAGGACAGAACGATTTATGAGGATGCGTACATATTTGCGCCCAACCTCCATGCGATGGGGCTCATGACCACCCGCGATTTTGAAAATTATTTCTCATTGTTTTCGCTGATGGATACTTTTATTTCTCCTCCCGATTTATTGATTTACCTGCGGGCAAGCGTTCCGGCACTGGTGAATCAGATTCAGCAACGCGGCAGGGATTACGAAGAGTCCATCCGACTGGATTACCTGAAACGACTCAACGAACGCTACGAAGCCTGGATTTCGACTTACGATAAAGGTAAATTACTGATCATCGATGTCGACAACAACAATTTTCACGAGGACAAAGAAGATCTCGGGAAAATCATCAACAGCATCGACGGCGAAATTCACGGCCTTTTCGATTAATTTTCATTCTCCTCTTTCGGCGACATCCACTGAATCAGCAGAGCAATAGTGATTACAAGCGCCGGCCCGATCAGGTTGTACCACAAATAGGCCATGTGATAGATATCATACTTGTTGAGGAAGAAGAGCGCAATAATGACAGCTTCTGCAATAATGGCTGCGATAAAAACAGCATTTGCTTTTACGTATTTGAAGAAAATCGCCACGAGGAAAATCCCGAGAATCGTTCCGTAGAAAAGCGACCCAAGGATATTTACCAGCTCAATCAGGTTTTCAAAAAGGGTTGCCATATGTGCAAACCACACGGCCATTAATCCCCAGCCGAGGGTAAACCAGCGTGACATTTTCAGCATCCGTTTATCACTCACTTCGTGCTTGAGTCCGCGCTTATAAAAATCTACCGCTGTGGTAGATGCGAGAGCGCTTAATTCGGCAGATGTACTGGACATTGCCGCAGAAAAAATTACAGCGAGCAGCAATCCCACCAGTCCGACAGGAAGATATTCGGTAATAAAGGTGATGAAGATATAGTCGGCACTTTTGGTTTCTGCGTCCGGGTTGACGCTGGTTATCAGGCTCGTCACTCCCTGCTGAATCACGTCTTCTTGTTCCTGCAATAGCTCAATTTCCAGTCGCGCAGTTTCAACAGCGCCTTCATCATCAGTTCTGATCGCTCCTACCATTCTGTCGGTAGCTGCCTTTTTTTCTTCGAAAATAGCTGTGGATTGAGCTTCCAGTTCAGAAAGTTCACCGGCGTGTTCAGAAGCCCTCACCTGTTCAATTTCCACCTGATTAAAAAACACAGGAGGTTGTGTGTACAGGTAAAAAACAAACGTCATTACCCCAATAAACAGGATCAGAAACTGCATCGGAATTTTAAAGAATCCATTGAATAAAAGACCCATTCGCATTTCGGTCATGGACTTTCCGCTGAGATAGCGCTGTACCTGTGACTGATCGGTACCAAAATACGAAAGGGCAAGAAAACATCCACCAATCAAACCGCTCCACAAGTTGTACTTGCTCGAAGGGTCGAATTCCAGATCGATGATATTCATCTTCCCGAGTTTACCGGCTACCTGCACCGCTTCTCCCGGGCTTAGATGAGGAGATAGATAGTGGAAAATGAGGATCAGGGCAACAACCATCCCTCCCATCATCACGCCCATTTGCAGTTTATGCGTCTGACTCACGGCCGCAGAGCCACCGATAACCGTATACAAAATGACCACGGCCCCAATGATGAGAATGGTAGAGTCGAGGTGCCAACCCATGACTTTTGACAGAACAATGGCCGGTGCATAAATGGTAATTCCTGCGGCCAAGCCGCGACTGGTAAGGAAAAGTAAAGCCGCAAGCCACCGGGTTTTGATATCGAAGCGGTTCTCGAGAAATTCATAAGCCGTGTAAACTTTCAGCCGGAAATACAACGGAATGGCAAAAATACAGATCAGTATCAGCGCGATAGGCATTCCGAAGTAAAACTGAACGAAGCTCATCCCTTCTTCATAACTCAGGCCCGGGGTTGAAAGAAAGGTGATGGCGCTGGCCTGCGTTGCCATTACCGACAACCCGATGCTCCACCATTTCATTTGGTTTCCGCCGCGCAGGTAGCCCTCCATGTCCT
>CALDPJ010000170.1 GCA_937911795.1 uncultured Flavobacteriales bacterium
TGAAGCAGCACCGCACGCGTCACCATGCCTTTCAACTCTCCTTTTTTATTCGCCACCGGAATGTGTTCCAGGTTTTTTTTCATCATGCGAAATACCGTCTGATCCCAGAGGTCGTCTTCGTTCACCGAGAAAATATCTGTGGTCATAATCTGCCCCACCGTCGAAAAGACGTTCACCCGCATTTCATTTTCATCGGGCAGCGTCCACTCGTGCACGGGTTTTCCTGCCTGCTGGCGCTTCAGCATAGCGGCTGCCAACACAACCGATTTTGTATCGGTGGTGCGGATGTGTTCCATTTTCGACCACGCGTCGAACTGCCACTGCGAACCGGTCTGTCCGCTGCGCACCCGGCGTTCGATGATTTCGAGGTATTCGGTGATTTCTTTCTTGTCGACCGAGGCTTTCTCCAGCCCTGCGTAAGCAATGGGCAGGAGCTCGTCCAGGATCAAATCGTCGGCAGAAATTTTCTCGCCATTGAGCCATCGGAAATGGGTATCCAGACCATTTCTCGCCGCTTTAAGAATATTGTTTTTTGCGTCTTCAAATTTCATTTGCGACGCGATGTCTTCATATTTCTCCGGCATGCCGTGCATCAGTCCAATCCAAAAGGCCGTGTTGGCCATTTCGTCCTTGATGGTCGGGCCGGAAGGAAGCAAACGGTTTTCGATGCGCAGGTGCGGATTTCCGTCCAGTATTCCATAACAGGCCCTGGTCCATCGATAAATGGAGCTGTTGAATACATTCAGATTTTTCAGTTTCTGACGAACGCTTTCCGGGGCATCTTCATCGGGCTGTTCGCCGCCGTATTCCAGGAAAATTTTGAATTTAGCGAGATCATCTTCAAAAATTTCGATTACCGAATCTTTCACCCACTCGTGTCCGAAAGGTACGCGCAGATGTGCTTCGCGGAGATAATCGCTGTTTTCGCGGGTGTCGATGGCTTGTTGAAAAACGGCAATCCGCGTTTCGTGCCACAGGCGTTTACCAAAAAGAATGGCCGAATTGGTGCCGGCGGCCAGTACCGGAGCAGCAATTGCCTGCGCAAAATTGTATTTCGAGGCAAACTCACCCGGGTTGAGCTGATAGTGAATCTGAAAGCTCGTGTTGCAGGCTTCAAACATATTCGAAAAATCGGCGGTGCTGAGGTCGTCGATCCCGCTGATGCGAATCGGGTAGTGCTTTTGCTTGAGCCACTGCATGGCCGCAATCATTGCCCGCGAACGCTCGTTAGGAGTCAGATTGTCCAGATCCAGATCCATTTTCCGGATGGTAGGAAGTATGCCGGTTAAAATCAGTTCATAGTCTTCGCCCAATTCCTTGCAGCGTTTGAGTGCTTTGTTGAATGCCGCGGTGAGTTCCGATTCCATTGCAGAAAAGCAGTTGCCGTTCAATACCTGCGGTTTGAGGTTTATTTCAAGATTGAACTGCGCCAGTTCTGTGGTGAATTCGGGATCATCAACGCCCTTCAGAAAATCCATAATCAGCGGAACCGGCCGATGTCCGCTATCAATAAAAACCAATTCCTGTTCGGCTCCGATGCGTGGCGTATCTCTGTCGAGCGCTCCTTCGTCAATCATCTCCTTTAATCTTCCCAAATCCTGTAACACCAGATTGAAAACCCGCTTCTGGTCCTCTGGTTCTGTTACAAATTTCACGGTCTTTACGCCCATATTTTTCCGATCATTACTTTGTTGTTCGGATTTTATATTTGAAATATCCATGCCACCGGTCTTCAGCGGTTCGCAACGAATGTCATAGCGCAGAAGGTGGTATTTTTTGCGCCTGTTCGGAAAAGGACTTTTGGAACGTTTTGGGGAAAATAATACTCAGAACCGGCGGTGGGAATGGTGGATCGCCCGTACGACAGCCACAAAATAATTCATATTTTGTATGTTCTTTCGCAGAAGTAAAATCTGCAACCATTAAAACGAAAATCTGACAATGATCAATCCAGAAACCAAAGCATTTATTGAGGCCATTCCAAAAGCAGAATTGCATTTGCACATAGAGGGTACATTTGAACCCGAATTGATGTTTGCCATCGCCGAGCGCAATAAAATTTCCATTCCGTATAATTCTGTAGAGGAGGTAAAACAGGCCTACCGGTTTAATAATTTGCAGGAGTTCCTGGACATCTATTATGCCGGGGCAAACGTACTGAGAACGGAGCAGGATTTTTATGATCTTACCTACGCGTATCTCGAAAAAGTGAAGTCTCAGAACCTCGTCCACACAGAAATATTTTTTGATCCGCAAACACATACCGACCGCGGCATTTCATTCGACACGGTGATCAATGGCATTCATCATGCGCTCGACGATGGTCACAAAAATCTCGGTATTTCTTTTCGTCTGATCATGTCTTTTCTGCGCCATCTCGACGAGGCCTCGGCGTTCAAAACACTGGAGCAGGCAATGCCTTATCGTTCGCTGATCAATGCCGTAGGGCTAGATTCTTCGGAGCTCGGAAACCCACCGGCGAAGTTTGCGCGGGTGTTTGAAACCGCACGCGAATCGGGTTTTATTGCGGTTGCTCACGCCGGTGAAGAAGGTCCGGCTGAGTATATTCGCGAAGCACTCGATGTACTGAAGATTTCGAGAATTGATCACGGAAACCGTTCGCTCGATGACCCGGAACTGGTGGATCGATTGGTCAGAATGAGAATGCCGCTCACGCTTTGTCCGTTGTCGAACCGGGAGTTGCAGGTGGTTCCGGATCTAAAAGATCATCCGGTGCAACGAATGATGGATCTGGGAATGCTGGTGACGGTAAATTCTGACGATCCTGCCTATTTTGGTGGTTATATGAATGAAAATTATTTTGCCATTGCCGAAGCGCTTAACCTTTCAAAGGATCAAATAGCAGAACTGGCAAAAAATAGTTTTAAAGCGAGCTGGCTCTCGGATGAAGAAAAGGAAATGAGAATCCGCGAAGTGGATCTATGTCTCGAAAATTTTGCCTGATCGCTAAAAAATGGAAGCCGTTCACACCATTGTGCTTTTGGTCTCGGCTGCCGCCATTTTGACCACTCTGCTGCCGTTTTTAAAATGGAATCACTGGGTGGTTCGTGTATTTGATTTTCCACGATTACAGATAGCTGCCATACAACTTGCGCTGCTGGTGGTTTCAGCCTTTTTCATGGAACCGGAATTCCATTGGTGGTATGTCATCACAATGTTGTTGCTCGGGAGCTTCGGATATCAGCTAAAGAAAATTTTCAGCTTTACACCATTGGCAGGGGTGGAAGTGAAGAAATATCAGGGTCAGCAGGATGATAATTCGCTTTCGCTGATGGTGAGCAATGTTCTCATATCCAACAAAAAACCTGAGGCTCTGATCAATCTGGTGCGTCAGCGAAACCCGGATATCTTGTTGACGCTGGAAACCGACCAGTGGTGGGAGGACGAGCTGAAGGAAATCGAAAAGGATTACCCAACGCAGGTAAAGGTGCCGCTGGATAATAAATACGGCATGCACTTGTATTCGAAGCTGGAGCTTCAGAATCCGCAGGTAAAGTATTTACTGTCTGACGAAGTGCCTTCGATCCATGCCTCATTAAAATTGCGATCCGGACACCCGGTCGAAATTCACTGCCTGCATCCGAAGCCTCCAAGTCCGACCGAAAGTGAAACCTCTGCGGGCCGGGATGCAGAATTGCTGATCGTTGCAAAAGAAGTACAGGATCTGGATAAGAGCGTTCTCGTATTTGGCGATCTGAACGATGTTGCGTGGTCGCATACCACCCGGCTGTTCAAAAAAGTAAGCGAATTGCTCGACCCGCGGGTTGGCAGAGGGTTTTACAATACGTTCAATGCGAAGTATCCATTGTTTCGGTGGCCCCTGGATCATATTTTTCATTCCAATGATTTTCTGCTGAGGGATATCCAACGACTGGCGAATATCGATTCAGATCATTTTCCGATGTATGTTTCGTTGCAGTATCATCCGCAGGCCGAACACCATCAGGATGAACCCGAAGCCGATAGAGATGAAATGAAACAAGCGGAAAAAAAGATAAACGAAGGCCGCACCGAGCAACCAGATTAGTCGGCCTCAATCCTTTACAATTGTGTATTTTGGTATTATGAAACAATTCATCACGGCACTCCGGTTTTTCACCTGATTTCCTGAAATGATCACGAAAAATTCAATTTCTGTATATGTCTGCACCTTCTGATACCCGGAAACGGAAATTTTCAGTTACGGCTATGGTGGTGGCAACCATTGTTTTGCTGCTGCTTTTGTTCGGGATGATTTATCATTTCTTTTTGAAAGACGAAGTGATTTCGGTTTCGGGCGCCAAAATATCGGAACTGATTAATATGGACGTCAGTTTTGATGGTTACGAATTCATCGACGGAGCATCGCTCGAAATAACTGGACTGGTGATTAAATCTCCTTATGCGAAGGAAGATTACCGGGAGGTAAATGCGCGTCATACAGATTGGATTATTGCAAAAATCAGCCGGATTCGCCTCGATAATTTCGATTATGAACGATTGATGGACGACCGCGAATGTTCGGCTTCAAAAATCACGATTGACTCTGCATGGGTTGAGGTGTACCGAGATAAAACGTTGCCCGAACCACTGTTCATTTATAAAGCGCTTCCGGCTTCGTTGTTGCGCATGATCGAAGGATCGGTCAATGTGGATACGCTGATCATGAACAATATTTTCATCCAATACGAGGAGCGTACGAAACATGCTTCAGAGCCGGGGAAAATCACGTTTCAGAATCTCTCGGCCGAATGCTATCACCTCACCAATGATTCGGCACGGTTGGCCGCCAATCCTTATTTTACCATTTACGCGAGTACGCAGGTGCTCGAAAAGGCGGTGATTAAAGCGGATATCCGGTTTGATTTATCCAGTGAGAACGATGAATTTACAATGACCGCCGAAGGAGGTTCGTTCGATGCATCCATACTCAATTCTGTTATTGTAGGCGTTTTACCTGCGAAGATCACAGATGGTGAAGTGAAGCGGATGCAAATAGAGATGACGGCCAACGACGATCGTGCTACAGGAAACATGGAGTTTGAGTATGCCGACATGAAATTCGATTTATTGACCGACGACGACAGTAAGTTGAAGTCCTGGCTGGCCACAGCTGCCGGCAGAACGATCATTCGCAAGGACAATCTGAGTACGCAGAACAATTACCGCAGTGGTGAGATCGCCTTCAACCGGCGCAAAGATCGCTTTATTTTCAATTATTGGTGGAATAGCCTCAAGAGCGGAATTGTGGATGTGATGGTGAGTGATACCGGAAAAATGATCAACCTTGATGAGAAGGCGAAGGAAACGAATTAGAGGTCTACTACCCTGATGACGAGGTGGGATTTTTGTAAATCGTCTTGCGAAAGCTGTAATATTCTTCCGGATTTTAAGTGCCAACTTTGATATATCAGAAACAACAATAACATTCATTCCGATATAAATTTAAGTCATGGCTACACCAGAAAAACCGAATCCTGAAGCTTCACGCGCAGGCAGAGATCAGAAAGATCCGGCAGGAGATCGTAACAACCCAAGTCCTGACCGCCAGCAACGCGACCGCGAAAATCCGCGCAGCGAAGGAGAAACTGAAAAGGCACACAACGAAAGTAACCGCGATCGTCAGGCAGGCGATCCGAGTTCAAGACAAAGACGATGATTACTGAGGGTTGAAAACAGAAAAGCAGGATTGATCAAACGAGATCTCCGCTTTTTATTCTCGTCTAACTACAACATGGCGCATTTCTGCTGAAGTTAAAATTCGGCAAATGCGCCATGTTGTTTTTGTGTTCTGTGCTTCCTAAAATGTGTGATTTATGTAAGTGAACGGGAAAGTTGTATAACACTTTTGCGTTTCATTTTATGCATCCTTGTATAAATCCATTCGTTTTGGCTGTTAGAATAATGCTCAGTTCGGACGCGAAAAAGAAAGGAAGCGGTAAAATATTATCCGCTGTTTATTCAACAATTGTAAATTAAACAATTAAGGGTTTCGATTCGCTACCGGATTGTAGAACCACATTAGTAGTCTATGAAGAAAATTATGACTTTGCCGGTGTCATTGCAGGAATATTTTGCTGAAGTAGCAGGATTATCCCGCTTCACGTCGCGCTTTTTTAAGAACGTGCACAAACGTCCGTGGGAGATTTCAGAAACCATCCGGCAGTCGTACCTCATCGGTTATCAATCACTCGGCCTGGTATTGATTACTTCCTTTATCATGGGCGTTGTACTTACCATTCAGTCGCGCCCAACTCTGGCGCATTTCGGAGCGGAGTCGTGGCTACCCGGAATGGTGGCAGTGTCGATTGTTCGCGAAATTGGTCCGATCATTACCGCACTTATTTGTGCCGGTAAGGTAGGCTCCGGAATCGGTGCGGAGCTCGCATCCATGAAGGTTACCGAGCAAATCGATGCCATGGAAGTGTCCGGAATCAATCCGTTCAAATACATCGTCATTACGCGGGTAGTAGCCGCTACGCTGATGCTTCCGGTGCTCGTGGTATTTGCCGATTTTATCGGATTGGTCGGCTCATTTGTAGGTGTGAATCTTCAGGGCGATGTAGGTATTCGGCTGTATTTTTCACAAGCCATTGCTGCAGTTGATTTTATCGATGTTTTCCCCGCTTTTATAAAAAGTTTTTTCTTCGGTTTGGCCATCGGAATTATTTCCTGCTACAAAGGATATACTTCCAACAAAGGTACAGAAGGCGTGGGATTGTCGGCGAACTCTGCCGTGGTGCTGAGTCTGTTGTGTGTATTTTTAATTGACCTCGTTGCCGTTCAGTTGGCCAGTTTCTTCGAATAATATTATGGAATCAGCAGTAAAAAATATAAAAGAGAAAAAAGCCGCAGGAAACAGTGCTGAGGTGATGGTGGAGATGAAGCACGTGAAGAAGTCCTTTAAAGACAATCATGTGTTGCAGGATGTGAATCTGACCATTCATTCGGGAGAAAATGTTGTGGTGCTGGGAAAATCCGGAACCGGAAAATCTGTCCTCATAAAATGCCTGGTTCGATTACTGAAACACGATGACGGAGAATTACTTGTTTTCGGTAAAAATATGGCCGAAATGGAAGATGATGAGTTGAATGAGCTCCGGAAAAAAATCGGCTTTGTTTTCCAGCATTCCGCACTGTATGATTCAATGACGGTAGGAGAGAATCTGCGCTTTCATTTGCGGGATCAGCGCAATCAGTCTTCCGAAGAAAAAGACAAACTGGTTCATGAGGCGCTGCGCAGTGTAGGACTAGAAGATTCAGTTGATTTAATGCCTGCAGAACTTTCGGGCGGGATGAGGAAAAGAATTGGACTGGCCCGCACGATGATTCTCAAACCGGAGCTTATGCTCTATGATGAACCAACTGCCGGACTTGATCCGGTAAATGCGCGTGAGATCAGCAAACTCATCCTCGAAGTCCAGCAGGAGTACAAAACAACATCGCTGATTATTACTCATGATATTGAATGTGCACGCATTACAGCAAACCGGATTCTGGTGTTGAAAGAAGGAAAATTCGAAGCAGAAGGAACATTCGAAGAGCTGGAAAAGTCGGAAGACAAATGGGTGCGATCATTTTTTGAATAAAAACATTAACCATGAAAACCGAAGAAGGAAAAAAAATAAAACTGGGAGTTTTCGTCACGCTGGCGATCGTCTTATTTGTGGTTGCCATATATTTCATCGGAAGCCGGCAATATCTGTTTTCGCGCACTTTTGAACTGAGTGCCGTATTTAAAGACGTGGCGGGGCTGCAGGCAGGAAATAATGTCCGTATTTCCGGTATTAATATCGGGAGCATAGAGTATCTGGAAATAACTTCGGATAGTACCGTGCGGGTAGATATGGTCATTCGCAAAAATGCACAGCAGTTCATTAAAGCCGATGCACTGGCTACTATAGGAAGTGAAGGGCTGATGGGGAATAAAGTGATCAATATTGTTGCCGGGTCACCGGAAAAAAGTACGGTAGAAAACGGAGCTGTGCTGGCCACCATTACACCGGTTAGTGTGGATGAAATTATGAACAATCTCAGTGAAACGATCGATTATGCGACCATCATCGCCTACGACATTTCTGAACTTACCACGGGAATCAGGGCGGGCAGAGGCGCTATCGGTAAATTGCTGGTCGATTCTACTTTTGCACAGACGCTGGACCAGACGATGGTGAATGCCCAACAAGCCACCGATGGACTGAACGAAAATATGGAAGCGGCCAAAGAGAATTTTTTATTGAGGGGCTATTTCAATAAGAAGGAGAAAGAGGAAGAAAAGGAACGCGAGGAGGCCCGAAAAGCCGCCGAGGAGGAACAGAAGAAAAGAGACAAGGAGAAGGGAAAAGGTGAGGAAAAAGAGAGTAAAGGCTTTCTCTGGTGGTGATCTTTCTGTAATTTTAATAATCAATGCAGGCCGATATGTACTACATTCTTTTCTATAAAACCGTTGAGGATTATCTCGAAAAAAGGGAAGCCTTTCGCGATGAGCATCTGGCCATGGCAGAGCAGGCGCGCAACAGCGGTTCATTGATTATGGCCGGAGCCCTGGCCGATCCTGCCGACGGTGCGGTTCTGATTTTTAAAGGAGCATCCGCAGAAGTCGCTGAAAATTTTGCTGCCAATGATCCTTATGTCAAAAACGGATTGATCGTCGACTGGAATGTCAGACCCTGGTCGGTAGTGATTGGCGGAACACCCGGCGCAATGGATGAAACTATAAAGCCTCCGAATCTGCTTTGATCAATGCCGGTGTTCGCCACCGGAATGCTTGTTCATTTCTGCATTTACATAATATGCATTGCTCCATACCACTTGTTGTCCTTGTTTTAAATCTTTCCGGAGTTCGATGGCGGTCCACCCATTGTTGGTCGTGCCGGGAGTCACCTCCACCGGTTCGAAAGCCCATTCGTTCCCCTCGCCATGCCGGTGCAAAGAAGCGGTGAAGATAATGTGACCGCTGTCAGTGCGTACCAATGCCGCTTCGGGGAGTGCGTGACGCATCTCCTCTCCGAGAAGAATTTGTCCGCGGATGTACATTCCCGGAATCAACAAATCCTTTTTTTGCTCGATTTCTGCGTGAATATGCACCGCTTTCGGTTCGGATTCAAAAGATTTACCCACCGAAAAAACCACCGCATCCAGCTCAGTGCCGGCCATCGATTCTATCTGAAACCGCACGCGCTGGCCTTCTTTAACCAGGTGTGCGTCGCGTTCGAAAACCAGAAAGTCGGCGTGTAAGTGCGACACATTTACCACATCAAACATTTCGGTTTCGGGCTGAACAAATTGCCCGGTTTTAATCTGCACTTTCCGCACAAACCCGTCAATCGGACTGACCACACCAACCTGCGAATAGACATCGCCGTTGCGGATTTGAACGGGTACAATTCCGAGCAACTTCAACTGCTCCTCGTATCCGTTTACCTGGGCTTTCAGTATCTGGTATTCCGCTTGAATCCGCTGAAGCTCTTTGCCGGATCCCACTTCCTCATCATACAATTTTTGCTGGCGCTGGAGTTCTTTTTCCAGAAACTGCATATTGTTCCAATGCTCCAGGTAGCTGGTCTGAATGCGGATCAGGTCGGGGTGTTGAATGGTCGCCAGTACCTGTCCTTTTTTCACCGGATCGCCTTCAATCACTTTTATTTCCTTCACGTTGGCGCCGATCATGGCCGTGACACTGGCTTCGTGCTGCGGCGGTACCTGAAGCTGGCCGTTCACCGATATGAATTCAGAAAAATTGCGCAGCGGTAAGCTGTCAATCTTAATGTCTCGTGCTGCCACTTGTTGTTCGGTTAAATGAATTTCCCGGGGAATTGCCTCGTGCGCATGCGCTTCTTCTTCGGACGGTTCCGACGGTTTTTCAGAATTGCAGGACATCAAAAGAAGTATGGCCAGGGTTGAGCTGAGAAAATATTTCAGGGTTGTCATGTTTCTTTATTTTCCGGTGAGGTATTCGATTTGAAATTTGGAGCTGAGATAATTTTCATAAGTCTCCCAGGCACGGAGTTCGAGCTCCATGGCGTCGGTCATGAGTTGTAAAAATCCAATGTAGTTGAGTGCTCCTTCGCGATAGGCGAGCCAGGCTCCCTGGCGTTGTTTTTCGGCGAGTTCCAGTGCTTCATTCTGGTAAAACTCCCATGCCGACAACCACTTCTGATATTCTTCCCATGCGGTTTGGTAGCGTGTGTTCAATTCAATTTGTGACTGTAAAAAATGTTGTTCGGTAATTTTATGCTTCACTTTTGCCGACTGAAGAAGTCCCTGTTCGTTGTTGAACACCAATGGAATTGAAATCCCCGCCTGAAACTGATAGAATCCACTCTGACCATTGATTTCCTGCGCTCCATATTGCAGGTTGAGTTTGGGGAATAATGCCGATCGCGATGATTTGACCATCATGCCCGCCAGTTCATTTTCCCTGCGCGCTATTTCCAGAATCGGGTGCTGGAGCGAATCGGCGAAAGAAAGCGCTTCAATGGGTTGGTTTTCCCATTCTGGAGCAACCGTAAACAAGCTGTCACTGAGCATCCACTGGTTAAACTGCTGAAGCGAAATATGGTAATCGCGCAGTGCATTTTCACGCGCCAGGCTGGTCTGGCCGGCACGATTCGAAGCCGCCAGGAACTCCAGCCCCGAAGTCTCTTCGGTTTCATATCTGAGTTCAGCGGCCCGTTTGAATTTTACAAAAACCGAATCCATCGCTTCGAATAATTCTTGACGCCGTTGCGCGGTGAGCAGCCGGATGTAACTCATTTTGACCTGATAGATAAGTTCGGCTTCCGAGAGATCCAGGGCGGCTTCAGCAAGGGCTACTTTCTGGCGGTTCATCTTACTTTTCGGACCCATTCCAAAAATATCGATGTCCTGTTGTTGAATGCCGATGACCGTATATACACCGTCACCGCCTGAAGAAAGTTCCTCTCCGCCGGTAAAAACCGTAGTGTTGCCAAAATCCCATGAAGTTTTTCTCAAAACCTGCTGGTTTTCCACCTCCAGTTGTGCTGCCTGAATGGAAGGATAGTTCTTTACTGCCCGCGAAACGGCATCGTTCAGAGCAATAGGAACCGGATCGTGGTACTGCGCTGTAGCGGTGGTCGCTGGCAGGAAGAATAAAAGGCCAATGGCAACCACGAGGGGTGCCGCAGGAGTAGATCCGTTTTTCCGCTGTTCGAGCCAGCGATATAGTACCGGCAGCACAAACAAAGTCAATAGGGTGGCGGTGATCATTCCACCGATCACCACCGTAGCGAGCGGTCGCTGGACTTCTGCGCCGGCAGATCCCGAGACTGCCATGGGCAAAAATCCGAGTATGTCGGTTAATGCGGTTAGTAAAATGGGTCGCACACGCCGCGAAGCACCAAACCGGATGCGTTCGTTGAGGTTGTTCATGCCTTCCTCTTTGAGTTCATTCCAACTGCTGATCAGCACCAGCCCGTTAAGTACCGCTACGCCAAACAACACAATGAAACCAATTCCTGCCGAAATGCTGAAGGGCATGTCGCGGAGCCACAGCGAAAAAATTCCACCAATTGCGGCGAGTGGAATGGCCATGAAAATCATGACGGTTTGTGACATGGATCGAAGCGCGAAATAGATGAGAATAAAGATAAGCGCAAGAGCAGCGGGAACCACTACGAGCAACCGTGCGTTTGCCCGCTCCAGATTTTCGAATGCTCCTCCATAGCGGATGTAATATCCCGGTGGAAGCTCTAATCGGTTTTCGAGCTCGCTTTTGATTTCCTCGGCCAGCGACTGTACATCGCGGCCGCGAACGTTGATTCCTACATATACCCGCCGATTGGTATTGTCCCGACTGATCTGCATCGGGCCCGACTGATAATCGATATCTGCCACTTCGCGCAACGGGATCTGGTTTCCATTGGGTAAGCGAATGTACAGGTTGCGCAGATTCTCGAGGCTGTTTCTCTCTTCGCCGGCAAGTCGCACTACCAGGTCAAAGCGTCGTTCGCCTTCAAAAACCACCCCGGCACTTTTTCCGGCAAAAGCCGTTTCGACCACCGAATTCAAATGATTAACCTGCAGTCCGTATTGTGCCAGTTTTGCTCTGTTGTAGTTCACGGTCATTTGCGGCAGGCCGGTAGTGGCTTCGACATGCATGTCGCCCACGCCGGGAATTCCGGCAATAATGCGGCCTATTTCTTCGGCTTTTTCGGCCAGCAGATCAAGATCGTCGCCAAAGATTTTTATGGCGATATCTTCCCGGACACCGGTGATGAGCTCGTTGAACCGCATTTCTATGGGTTGGCTGAATTCGAAATTCAAGCCCGGAAGATGGGCCAGTTTTGCTTTGATTTTTTCAATTAGTTCAGGTTTGGTTTTGGCAGAAACCCATTCATCCTGGGGCTTAAGAATGATGAAGCAATCGCCCAGATCCATGGGCATCGGGTCGGTGGGAACGTCGGCAACGCCAAATCGCGAGAGGGCATGTTCAATTTCAGGAAATTCATCCAGCAGAATTCGCTCTATTTCGGTTGATGTGGCAATCGATTCGGCCAGCGAGCTTCCGGGGTCGAGAATAATGTGAAAAGCAATATCGCCTTCATCGAGCTGCGGAATGAATTCGCCCCCGAGGCGCGAGAATGTAAATACCGCAAGTGCCAGGCATAAAACAGAAATGCCTATGATCCATTTCCCCCTTCTCAGTAGTGGGTTGACGAGTTTGCTATAGCCATTTTCGAGTGTCTGTACAATCCGGTCTCCCCATGAATACTTCATCTTTTTATTGACGCGCAGAAACAGTGCTGACATCATCGGTACGTACGTCAGGCAGAGAATCATTACCCCGATCATCGCGAACATAAAAGTCAGCGCCATGGGTTTAAACATTTTGCCTTCAATGCCTTCGAGGGCGAGAATTGGAATGAATACGATGAGGATTATGAGCTGACCAAAGAAAGCCGCGTTCATCATTTTTTTTGAAGACATTAATGCGATCTCGTCGCGTTCTGCACCCGAAATATTCCGGCCTTTGAGCACTTTCCGGCTCATCACCAGCACGGTTCCTTCCACAATGATTACTGCTCCGTCCACAATGATCCCAAAATCTATAGCGCCCAGACTCATCAGGTTGGCCCATACGTCGAATACGTTCATGAGAATAAAGGCGAACAACAACGAAAGTGGAATGGTAGACGCGACAATTAATCCGCCGCGCCAGTTTCCGAGCAGAAATACAAGTACAAAAATGACAATCAATGCTCCTTCAATCAGGTTTCTGCTTACGGTGCGAGTGGTGTTGCTGATCAACTGGCTCCTGTCGAGAAATGGTTCTACTGTTACACCCTCCGGCAAGGATTCTTCAATTTCGGCCATTCGCTGCTTTACGGCCTGAATGACATTGTTGGAATTGCTGCCTTTCAGCATGAAAATAATTCCGCCGACGGCTTCACCTTGTCCGTCTTTTGTAAATGCGCCGTAGCGTACGGCTTCTCCGAAACCGACATCCGCAACATCGCTGATGGTGACCGGAATGTTGTTAACGGTCGTTACCACAATCTGCTCTATGTCTTCAATACTTCGCGCCAGACCTTCGCCCCGGATAAAGTGCGACTGGTGGTTTCTTTCGATATAAGCACCACCGGTATTCTGGTTGTTGTTTTCGAGTGCGGTATAAATATCGGTGATGGTGATACCCATCGAATTGAGCCGATCGGGAATCACCGCCACCTCGTAAACTTTTCGGTTTCCGCCAAAGGCATTTACCTCTACCACGCCGGGCACCAGCGCCATTTGCCGACGCACAATCCAGTCCTGCATCGTTCGCAATTCCTGAATGGAATACTGATCGCGAAAGGCAGAGTCCACCTGAAGCGTGTACTGATAAATTTCGCCCAGGCCCGTTGAGATGGGTCCCATGGCCGGATTTCCGAAACCTTCCGGAATTTCATCGCGCACTTCGGCCAGTTTTTCACTTACCAGCTGTCGCGGAAGATAAGTTTCCATATCGTCCTCAAACACAATAGTTACCACCGAGAGACCAAATCTGGAAATAGACCGGATTTCCAGAACACCGGGCAGATTTGCCATGGCCAGCTCTACAGGAAAAGTGACGAATTGCTCTATATCTTCGGTTCCGAGATTGGGGGCTTGGGTAATTACCTGCACCTGGTTATTGGTTATGTCGGGAACAGCATCCAGCGGAACCTTGGTCATGCTCCATATTCCACCCACTATAATGGCGAGGGTGAGCATGCTGGTAATAAGCTTATTGCGTATTGAAAATTCTATAATCGAATTGATCATAAGTCGAATATTTCTTGTTGAACAGGAGCAGTATGAATGGGTCGTGCTGCAGTTGAGGAAATTGAGGAGACGTCCTCATAATAAATAACTAAACAAGAAATTCGGGAGGCCCGCGCACAGAGGCCAGCTTCAGTAGCGGAGAGGAATATTGCAATTTTCCTTCTGGTGCGAAATTCGGTTTTGAAAGGAAAGGCGGTTCAAAAAGAGTGGTCATAACAACCACCATTGGATAATGTTGCAGGGAAGCGTCGCATTGCTTGTTTTTGCCGTGGGTGAGTGAAGGCACAAAAAGAAAACGCATGTTGCAATTGGCCGGCATACCAGATTTAGATAAGCCGTTGGTGGGAGGAATACCTGAAATTACCGGGAAATGATTGCAGGCGGTATCTGAGTGATATTCTGCGGCAATTCCTATGTGATTGAAGTTGCCCGAAAATGGATCCGGCAGTTGGTGATGGCTATGTGGAATAATTTCATGCGCCAGCCCCGCGGAGTAGGTGATCAGCAGAAACAAGGCAATGATCGCTTTTCGCATCCACAAGAGAATTGAGACCGGACAAAGGTAGCAAATCGGGTTGAGACTTAAATTTTAAGGTCGCTTTTCTGAAGATTCAATTCATTCGGGTGATTGATTATGGAATTCATTGTCCGTTATAGTTGAAAAAAACTTCACAGTACCGGAATTTACTTAAATTCGTCAGCATTGACTGAAGCGACTGATGATGTGTTTGCAGTTCATCCTCTTCAGAATGGAGTTGGGTCCTGAGGTAAATTGTATATCCGATGCGGACAAAGTTTTTGATGGTTGTGATTGGTGTATTGTTGTCCGGGGCGGGGAATGCGGCACTTTCCACTGATATTGAACAACAAAAGAAGAAGATTCAGGAGTTAATTTACCGGGCACAGTATGATTCCGCTCAGGTGCTGACTCTGGAATATTTGGAGTCACAGCATTTAACCGATCTCGACCGCGTTAGTGTTTATCTGCTTTATGCAGAAACCATTCGGGCCAGTGGCCGTCCTATTGAAGCTGTTACAGCATTTAAGTGGGCGCTGAATCTGGCCAGAATGATTCCTGATAACCAGTTGTTGCTTTCTCGCATAAATATGAATATTGCCGGTGCTTATTTCGGTATTCCTGATTATAAACTCGCACGTCGCTACGCAGAAGAATCCATCTCGATTAGCTCCGACACTTTAAGCGCATCAGTCGGTCACGCTACCAATTATCTCATCATCGGTTATGACGATTATCTCAACAAGAACTTTTCGGATGCTGCACGGTATTTCCGGATGGCGAAAGCGGAGTACATAAAACACGATGCCTATTGTGAACAGCCTTTGTACTATACCAAAATGGCTGAATTGCAGAATGAGCTCGGCAACAGGAAATTGGCGTATGCCATGATCGATTCTTCCAGGACAATCAGTGCTGAATGTGAAATAATGGTTTATCAGTTAATCACAGAAAATTCCCTCTATTTAATCCATCGTCGGAATAAGGACTTCGAATCGGCCATCGAAAGCGCTGAAGAAATCAAACGGCTGGAAGAGGAAATGCGTTACCATGAGCAACAAATGCGCATGGAGTCGATCGAAAAAGAATTCGAAAGGAAACTGCAGCAATCAGAAATTGATAATTTGCAGGAGATCAGTCTGAAGAAGGAAGAATTACTTTCCAAGCAACGGCAAATGCTGACTATTGCTGCAACAGCTGTAATTCTCCTCAGCATTTTGTTGGTCTTACTTATTGTCGCGCATCGCCGCAGAAAGCGGGTGATGAATCAGCTGGAAGTGTTGAACAATCAGTTGGAAGAACAAGTGGCTCAGCGAACCGCTCATCTTGTTGAAGCAAATGAAAGAATTGTTCAGCACTCGCAAACGCTGTCGAACCAAAATAAAAAACTGACCGATTTCTACCACATCATTACGCACAATTTACGTGCACCGCTTGGAAATTTGTCGGTATTGGTTGAATTGATTAATAACTCCTCGGATACATCCGCACAACAAGAGTTGCTTTCCGCCCTTTCACCCGTTGTTGATAATATGAACCATACCGTGAACGAACTGCTGGAGGCCATTCAGTTTTCGGTACATACAGAAACGGAATTGAAATCGGTGAAGTTTGAAGATTGTCTACGGACTGCAATGGAAGGTTTGTCACCACAGATTCAAACCACAAATGCCACCATCAAAGCAGATTTTTCCGGAGCCCCGGAAGTTCTTTATCCTGAACAGCATCTGGTGAGTCTGTTCCACAATTTATTATCCAATTCATTGAAATACAAAGCCGAATTACGCGATCCTCAAATTCAAATTTCTTCTGACACAACAGGAGATGGTATCTTGCTGGAATTCAGAGATAACGGATCGGGAATGGATCTTGAGAAATATGGCCATCGTTTATTTCAGGCTGGCCGGGTTTTTCATGATCACCCGGATGCCAAAGGTTATGGATTGTTTATGACAAAGATGCAGTTAGAAAATCATGAAGGAAGCATTCGCGCTGAAAGCAGTCCCGGTGTTGGTACCACTTTCTTTGTAGAATTCAGTAAATAGATTTTGAGGATGATTTTATAAATCCAATAAACCTGGCGAAGCTTAGATTTTCCGAAATACAATTATTGTACATTTACGCGTTCATTTTTGATTGGACCTGATTCGTACATGAAAAATTTTTCTGTCCGTAATGTGCAGCTGCCGGTACTGCAGCGCCTTTTCAATTCTCCTTTTTTTCTAGTGCTCTGTGGATTGATGATCTTTTTGGTCATGGCTGGCATGGCATGGATTCTATATCAGGAGCGGATGCTGAATTACGATCCTGTATTCTTTTCATTTCTATTGATTCAGGAAGAGTGGTTTTCACCTGTACTGGGAAGATCGGATTATGGATTCGGAGAATAACATGGGTAATTCTGAAAATCAAAGAATATTAATGGATTTGCTGCCAGGTACCGATTATGTTGATATTATCACCTACCAGCATCCCTCAGGTATTGAACAAAGGATGGAAATTGGATTTTATGACCTGGTTCGCAAAAAGTATTATCCGAAAGCATCAATTCAACTAAACGTTGAATGATGCCTTCTGCTACTGATGCAGACTTTTCTATTTCAGAACACTCGGTGGTTTTGTTCAGCAACTCTCATTACGTATAAATATTGGAAGCTGACTTTTAGACATTCCGGTACTATTTTTCAAAAAGCTTAACCGGCTTTAAAATCCTTTGTATTTTTAATCAAATTCGCTATTTAAACGGAACGATTAGCTTTCAATTATTCTATTCAAGATGAAACAACGGGATTTCTCAGGTCTACGCGCCGTTTTTATCAACGGAACACTCAAACGTTCTCCGGAAATCAGCCATACTCATGGGTTGATGGATGTATCGCGGAGGATTATGAATAAAGAAGGCGTGGATACAGAATTCATTCGCTTTGTTGATCATGATGTTGCCCCCGGCATTTACCCCGATATGACGGAACACGGTTGGGAAAAAGACGAATGGCCGGAATTGTTTAAGCGAATAATGGCCGCTGACATTCTTGTAATCGGCACCCCTATCTGGCTTGGCGAAAAATCGTCAGAAACCACAAAACTCATCGAGCGCCTGTACAGCCAGAGCGCAGAATTGAACAACAAAGGACAATACATTTATTACGGAAAAACCGGCGGCTGTGTGGTCACCGGAAACGAAGACGGCGTGAAACACTGTGCACGCGATATTCTATACTCGCTGCAACACATCGGATTTTCCATTCCACCACAGGCCGACTGCGGTTGGGTGGGTGAAGCAGGACCGGGACCGAGCTATCTCGATGATGAGTCCAACGCTTTTGAAAATGATTTCACGAACCGCAATACCACTTTTATGACTTACAACCTGATGCACATGGCGCTCATGCTGCGCGATATCAAAGGATTCCCGGCATACGGTAATTTGCCCGAAGAATGGAAATCCGGCACGCGGTGGAATTTCGAAAATCCTGAGCACAGGGATTAAATAAAACACATGATGAAAGCAGTCTGGAACAATAAAGTTATAGCCGAGAGTGATGACACGCTGGTTGTGGAGGGAAATCACTACTTTCCAAACGAGTCAGTGAAATCGGAATATCTAGAAGAATCCGACCACCACAGCGTCTGTCCATGGAAAGGAACGGCCAGCTATTATCACCTGAATGTAGACGGAGACATCAATGAAGATGCGGTTTGGTATTATCCCGAACCGAAACACATGGCAAAAGATATCAAAGGTCGAATGGCTTTTTGGAAGGGCGTTGAAATTACCGAATGATGTCGACGCTCAGTGCTCATTTTCAAAAAGTAAGGCTTCGGACTGAAGATCTGTGTGCGCCGCTTGAATTGGCAGATTATATTCCGCAGCCTGTAGAATTTGTCAGTCCGGCGAAATGGCACCTGGCGCACAGCACGTGGTTCTTCGAGGAATTTGTGCTCAGCAAATTCCTGCCAGAGTACAAGGCTTTTGATCCGGCTTTCGGCTATTTGTTCAATAGTTACTACAACTCCATCGGCCAAAGAACGAACCGAAACAATCGCGGATTCATTACCCGCCCGGGAGTAGAAGATGTATACACGTACCGGCATCATGTTACCAAATACATGATCGATTTGCTGGACCGTGAAATAAGTGCCGGGGCTGAGGAATTAATCCTTTTGGGAATCAACCACGAGCAACAGCACCAGGAATTGCTGATAACAGATCTGAAGTACACCCTCAGTCTCAATCCGACTTTTCCGGTTTATGATGAAAAAAATACTTTCCTGGCGGGATACAATAACGATTCCGGATGGATCCACGTTGAAAATGGTCTTTATTCTGTCGGATTCGAAGGAGACGGATTTTCTTATGACAATGAGCGCAGCAGACACCAGATATACCTGCAGGATTTCGAAATTTCAAAAACTTTGGTTACCAACCAGGAGTATCTGGAGTTTATTGAGGACGGAGCTTACAATGATTTTCGACATTGGTACGATGAAGCCTGGTATTGGTTGAAGGATAACGATATACAGCACCCGCTTTACTGGAAAAAAATTGAAGGTAAATGGTATCAATATACCCTTGCAGGATTGAAACCCTTGGATCCGAAAGCTATTCTCGGACATATTTCACATTACGAAGCCAGTGCCTTTGCACATTGGAAGGAAATGCGTTTACCCACCGAATTTGAATGGGAAGTTGC